>CBIGSA010000039.1:0-16747 GCA_966192215.1 uncultured Devosia sp.
CGCTCGAAGTGCGCGGTGACTCGATGATCGATGCCGGCATTTTCGATGGCGACACCGTGCTCATCAAAAAGCAGGATGCGGCCAGTACCGGTGAGATCATCGTTGCTCTTGTGGACGATGAAGAAGCCACCCTCAAGCGCCTGCGCCGCAAGGGAAATACGGTTGCGCTCGAGGCCGCCAACCCGGCCTATGAAACCCGCATCTTTCCACCTGACCGCGTCAAGGTGCAGGGACGCCTGGTCGGCCTGCTCCGGAAATACTGATGCATCCCCGGCTCCTGGTTCTTGCGCTGCTGCACGTCCTGGCCACCCCGGCACTCGCGCAGGAAGCGAGTATCAAGGAAACGCGATGCTGGGTGGGTGATGTTGCCTTTTCGGCAGGCGCTGCCATCAATGCCGGCGAGACGGTCGCCGTCTGCCAGGCCGGGAGCGGCTGGAGGCAGGCGGATAGCAATGCCCCCGTCATCGGCTGCCTGCTTGAGGGAAAACTCTCCTCGGTTGGTGCCGTGGTTGGTATCCGGAACAATGACACGCTGCTGCTGCAATGCGACGCCAGCGGCCGCTGGACGACGCTGAACAGTACTGAGGGCTAGGCGCGGCACAGCGACCGGACGCTATGGCGGACCGAATTGCCGGCCGCAGAATGGTGTTGGACGGAAGCGTCCACCCGCGCTCTTGTATGGCAGAGGCGCCAAAATGGAAGGGCCATCAAACTCTTACAGGCGCCCATCTTGCAGAAACACCCGTTCCGTGCCACATAGGGGCATACGTTTTCAGCCTAAGTCGGCTGCCTGATGCCGGCGTGGCCGGTCCGTGGCTTCCTTCTCTACCATGCGAACGTTATGTCCCCTTGGCATGTTGCCATCGGATAACCGCTCGTTACGAGCAAAAGGAAACTATCATGGCCCTCATCACTGGCACCGTGAAATTCTTCAACACCACCAAGGGCTTCGGCTTCATTTCGCCTGAAAATGGCGGCAAGGATGCCTTCGTCCACATCTCAGCCGTTCAGCGTTCGGGCCTGCAGGGCCTGTATGAGAACGACAAGGTGACCTATGAGCTCGAGACCGGCCGCGACGGCAAGGAATCGGCCACCAACCTGACCCTGCTCTAGGCTTCGGCCTCGATCGGCGCGCTTCGGCGCCGCCCGAACAAGGACCACCGCGCTGAAACGCGGTGGTCTTTTCGTTTCTACCGCCTGGCGACGAGCAGGCCGACGAGGCGTCCGAGGCCCAGGCCTGCTGCGGCCCCCAGTGCGATGATAATGAACCGCATGATGAAATTGGCATCCACGGCGTAAAAGACGCCGATACAGGCGCCCACCACCATGCCACCGATGGCGATCCAGTCACTTACCAGCCGTCCGCGAAAACCTGCCATTCCGTCCTCCCTGAAACGCCGCCCCGTCGGCTTACTAGTCGAGATACTTGCCGGAACCCGCCCCGTCCTTGTGCCGCAACCGTGCACCGTCCAAGACGGCCTCGGGTAGCAGACGGGCATTAATGCCGCGCGTCTCGCGAGCGGCGGAGCGCGGCGCCCAATGGGTGACGCAACCGCAATTGCGGCAACGATGGAAATCGACATGCTTGCCATTCCAGGCATAAAGATCGGTGGCGCTGGGATCCGGCAGGCCCATGAGCTCGCTGGCGTCGTAGTAGACCCAGAGCACGCCATAGCGCCGGCACAGGCTGCAATTGCATTCGACCACGACGGATGGTGCATGGGGCAGCGTGATAGAGACCGCGCCGCAATGGCAGCTTGCAACGGGATTGCCGCCCGATTGCAGGGAGCTTGCCCGCGGTTCGCTGGCGGCATGCTTGTCGTTTGCTTGCTCGTTCCTGTCGCGCCCCCTCGATAGCCGCACCGTTATAGCAGTGCTGGTCGACCGGGTCATTCGGGCAAACAGAAGGCCCGCACCAGTGGTGCGAGCCCTTTGCATATTGTCGGCGATCAGTGATTGTCGCGCGGCACACCCTGGGTCTGGGCGATGCGCTGATACTTTTCGGCCGGCTTGAGCGTGGCGCCCTCGCCGAGCTGGCCGACGATGCCGCGCTGGATTTCCTGCCACGGCGTCTGATGCGCGGGGAACTTGTAACCGCCAGCGGCCTGGAGCTCAGTGCGGCGCCGGGCAATTTCCTCGTCGGAAATGAGGATATTGGCCTCGCCCTTGTTGAGATCGATGCGCACCCGGTCGCCCGTCCTGAGGATGGCAAGATTGCCACCGGCTGCAGCCTCCGGCGAGGCATTGAGGATCGAGGGCGACCCTGACGTGCCCGACTGGCGTCCGTCGCCGATACAGGCCAGCGAGTGAATGCCCTTCTTGATGAGATAGGCCGGCGGCCGCATATTGAACACTTCGGCCGCACCCGGATAGCCGATCGGGCCGGCGCCGCGCATGAACAGCAAAGTGTTCTCGTCGATCTCGAGCGACGGATCGTCGATCCGGTGGTGGTAATCCTCCGGCCCGTCGAACACCACCGCCTTGCCCTCGAACATACCCGGATGGGCCGGGTCGTTGAGATAGCGGTCGCGGAACTCGGAGGAGATCACTGATGTCTTCATGATGGCATTGTCGAAGAGATTGCCGCGCAGCACCAGGAAACCGGCCTCGGCCTTCAGCGGATTGGCGAAGGGCCGGATCACCTTGTCGTCCTGGATGGGGGTCACACGGCAATTCTCGCCGATGGACTTGCCGTTGACAGTGGGGGCGCTCTCGTGGATCAGCCCCTGCCCCATCAGCTCGTTGACCACCGCCGGCACGCCGCCGGCATGGTAGAAATCCTCGCCCAGATATTCGCCGGCCGGCTGCAGGTTGACCAGCAGCGGCACCTTGTGACCATGCGCCTGCCAGTCGTCGATATCGAGCTCGACCCCGATATGACGGGCGATGGCATTGATGTGGATCGGCGCATTGGTCGAGCCGCCAATCGCCGAATTGACCACGATGGCATTGAGGAAGTTTTCCTTGGTCATGATGTCGGACGGCTTGAGGTCCTCATGTACCATGTCCACGATGCGCTTACCGGTGCGATAGGCCATTTCCTGGCGATCGCGGTAGGGCGCCGGAATGGCGGCCGAGCCGGGCAATTGCATGCCCAAGGCCTCGGCCAGCGAATTCATCGTCGAGGCCGTGCCCATCGTATTGCAGAAGCCGGTCGAGGGCGCGGAGGAGGCCACCAGCTCGATGAATTGCGGATAGTCGATCTCGCCGGCCGCCATCATCTGCCGGGCTTTCCAAACGATCGTGCCCGACCCGGTGCGCTCGCCCTTGTGCCAGCCATTGAGCATGGGACCGACCGACAGAGCGATGGCCGGAATGTTGACCGTGGCCGCGCCCATCAGCATGGCCGGGGTGGTCTTGTCGCAGCCGATGGTGAGCACCACGCCATCGAGCGGATAGCCATAGAGCACTTCGACGAGGCCCAGATAGGCCAGGTTCCGGTCGAGGCCGGCGGTGGGGCGCTTGCCGGTTTCCTGGATCGGATGCACCGGAAATTCGATGGCAATGCCGCCGGCCTCGCGGATGCCTTCACGCACGCGCTCGGCCAGGACGATATGGTGGCGGTTGCAGGGAGACAGGTCCGATCCGGTCTGGGCGATGCCGATGATCGGCTTGCCCGACTGCAGCTCCTCGCGCGACACACCGAAATTCATGTAGCGCTCGAGATAGAGCGCGGTCATGTCGGGATTATCAGGGTTGTCGAACCAGGCGCGCGAACGCAACTTCCTGGGCGCCCCGCCCTGGCCATTACCTGCAGTCATGTCATGTTCCTCTTGGGATCCGCGGTGCGCAACACTGCCCGCCGTTTGGAGCCGTTCTAGCACGGCTTACGCCAGAGTGAAGGCGATTCCGAGCAAAAAATCATACAAATGAGAATCGGTCGCACCGATATTCCCTGACGCCCTGAAAATCTTACCAAACGAGGGGACCGGAAGTTGCGATCCGGGCTGTGGTGCTGCGCAGAATCGGGCTGGCTGAAACCGGCTCCAGCCATTAGGGTCGCGCCGCGTCGAGCCTGCCGCGATGAGGGACATTCGTGACTGAAACTGCAGATTGGGTGGCCGTGGACTGGGGCACCTCCAACCTTCGCGCCTGGGGCATTGGCCCGCAGGGCGCGGTAGCGTTCGAGAAAACCTCGCCCAAGGGCATGGGGAAGCTGGCACGCGAGGAATTTCCCGCGGCCCTGGCCGAATTGCTCGAAGGCGTGGCGCCTGCCCACGGCAGCGCGCTCGATGTGCTGATCTGCGGCATGGCGGGCGCCCGCCAGGGATGGCTGGAAGCGCCCTATCTGGAGGCCCCTACCGACCTGCGCGGCCTGCTGGACGGGGCCGTGCGGCCGGACATGCCCGACGGGCGTATCGCCCCGGCTATTCTGCCCGGCGTTTGCCAGAAGGCCGGCGCCGACAATGTGATGCGCGGCGAGGAAACCCAGTTGCTGGGGCTGGCTGCGCTGAATCCGGGTTTTTCCGGCATGGTCTGCATGCCCGGGACGCATTCGAAATGGGCGCAGCTTTCCGGTACGCGAATCGAACGCTTCTCTACGGCCATGACCGGTGAAATGTTCGAAGTGCTGCGCACCCATTCGGTGCTGCGCCATTCGCTCACCGGTGACCTTGACGGGCCGGGCCGGGTCGAGGGATTTGCCGCAGGAGCCGCGGCAGGGCTGGAGCATCCCGAGCAATTGCTGGGCACCCTGTTCCAGGTGCGGGCCGCCTCGCTGCTCTCGGGCCGCCAGCCCGACTGGTGCGCGGGATATCTGTCCGGCCTGCTGATCGGCACCGAAATCGGCAGCAATCGTCACCTGATCGGCGACCAGCCGGTACCGTTGATCGGCTCGCCCGCGCTCTGCGCCCTCTATGCCCAGGTGCTTGATATAGCGGGCGCCAAGGGCCAGCCGCAGGACGCTACAAAAATCGTGCTGGCGGGCCTCAAGGCCGCGCGCAGCTTCGCCGCCTAGGAGACCGCAATGAACCATCGCCACATCATCGCTATCCTGCGCGGCATTACCCCGAACGAGACAGTCGATGTCTGCAAGGCGCTCATCAAGGCCGGCATCACCATGATTGAGGTGCCACTCAATTCGCCCGACGCGCTGACCAGCATTGCCCGCGCCGCCGCCGAACTGGGCCAGCAGGCTGCCATCGGCGCCGGCACGGTGCTCACCACCGAGCATGTGAAGGCCGTTGACGAAGCCGGTGGCACCTTCATCGTCTCGCCCGACACCAACCGGGCCGTGATCGAGGAAACTGTGCAGCGCAAGCTCTTGTCCTATCCGGGCGTCTTTACCCCGAGCGACGCCTTCAGCGCCATCGCGGCCGGCGCCACCGGGCTCAAATTCTTCCCGGCCGAAGTGCTCGGCCCCAAGGGCATCAAGGCGATGAAGGCGGTGCTGCCGCCCGAAATGCCGGTCTATGCCGTGGGCGGGGCCAACCCGGACAATTTCGGCGAATATTTCGCCGCCGGTTGCACCGGGTTCGGGCTGGGCACCTATATATACAAGCCCGGCATGACCGCGACCCAGGTGGCCGAACGCGCCGCGACGGCCGTCGCCGCCTATGATGCGGGGAAGGCCCGATGAGCGCGACTGCACGCCTGCTGTTCGACAGCCAGTGCCAGTTGGGTGAAGGCCCAATCTGGCATCAAGGCCGCCAGCAACTCTTCTTCTTCGATATCAATGAGCAGACGCTGTTCGCCGTGACCGCCGATGGCGAGGTGGCCGATAGCTGGCTCTTCAACGAAACGGTGGCTGCCGCTGCCATTCTCGACGACCACATGCTGGTGCTGGCCACCGAAACCGGGCTCAAGGAATTCGACCTGGCCAGCGGCGGCATGAATCGCATCAATGAGATCGAAGCCGACAATCCCGTGACCCGCACCAATGACAGCCGCGTCCACCCCTCGGGGGCTTTCTGGATCGGCACCATGGGCAAGGTGGACGAGGAAGCGCCTGTCGGTTCGGTCTATCACTATCGCGCCGGGACGCTGACCACGCTCAAGTCGGGCATCCGCATCCCCAATGCCACCTGCTTCTCGCCTGATGGCCGCATCGCCTATTGGACCGATACGCCCACCAGGCAGATCCTCAAATGCGCCACCGACCCGGCAACCGGCCTGCCGGCGGGCGAATGGACGCTGTTTGCCGAGATCGACCGCGGCTGGCCCGACGGCGCCGTGGTAGATAGCCAGGGCTATCTGTGGAACGCCCGCTGGGGCGGCTCCTGCGTCGTGCGGCACGCGCCGGACGGCTCGGTGGACCGCGTGGTCGAGGTGCCCGTGAGCCAGGTCACCTGCCCCGCCTTTGGCGGGCCGGACCTCAAGACGCTGTTCATCACCACCGCCGCCAAGAATCTGAGCGCCGCACAGCTCGCCGCCGAAAAGCATGCCGGGAGCCTCTTCGCCATCGAGCTCGATGTCGCCGGCCAGCCCGAAACCCCTATCGCCCTCTGAGACCTGCCATGACCAGCCCCGCAATCGGCGTCTGCTACTATCCCGAACACTGGCCCGAAGACATGTGGGAGCGCGATGCGGCGTGCATGGCCGAAGTCGGCATCCAGTGGGTTCGCATCGGGGAATTTGCCTGGTCGAAGCTGGAGCCCACGCCGGGCAACCTGACCTTCGACTGGATCATCCGGGCCATGGACGTGCTGGGGCGGCACGGGCTCAAAGTGGTGTTCGGCACGCCAACCGCCACGCCGCCTCGCTGGATGGTGGACAAGCATCCCGACATGCTGGCCGTGGATGCGCACGGGCGCCGCCGGGGCTTCGGCTCGCGCCGGCACTATGATTTCAGCCATCTCGGCTATCGCGAGGAAGCCGGACGCATCACGCGCCTGCTGGCCGATGCAGTGGGTGACCACCCGGCTTTGGGCGCCTGGCAGACCGACAACGAATATGGTTGCCACGGCACGACCTATTCCTATTCGCCCGCGGCCGAAGCCGGCTTCCGGCGCTGGCTGGCGGAAAAATACGGCACGGTGGACGCGCTGAACCAGGCCTGGGGCACCGTCTTCTGGTCGATGGACTATAATAGCTTCGAACAGGTGGGCCTGCCGAACCTTTTGGTCTGCGAAGCAGCGCCAGCGCATGACCTCGATTTCCGTCGCTATAGCTCGGACCAGGTCGCCGCCTTCAACAAGGTGCAGTTCGATATTCTGAAGGCGCGCCGACCGGACCTGCCGGTCATCCACAATTTCATGTCGCGCTATACCGAATTCGACCATTACGACCTGGCCGAAACGCTCGATATTGCCAGTTGGGACAGCTACCCGATCGGCCACCTGGCGGTCAGCGATGAGCCGGACGAGATCAAGCGGCTCTATATGCGCCAGGGCGACCCCGACAATGCCGCCTTCCACCACGATCTCTACCGCGCCGTCGGCCATGGCCGCTGGTGGATCATGGAGCAGCAACCTGGACCGGTGAACTGGGCGCAGTTCAATCCCGATCCCCTGCCCGGCATGGCTCGGCTGTGGGCTTGGGAGGCGTTCTCGCATGGCGCGGAAGTGGTGACTTATTTCCGCTGGCGGCAGGCGCCCTTCGCGCAGGAACAGATGCATGCCGGCCTGCTGCGGCCCGACAGTGAGCCCGCGCCGGCCTATCACGAGGCCATGCAGGTGGCAGAGGAGCTGAAAAGCACGGGGCTGGAGGGCACGGCAAGCAAGGGCCGCGTCGCTATCGTCTTCGACTACCAGAGCGAATGGGCCTGGGAAATCCAGCCACAGGCCAAGGGTTTCAGCCATGGCACGCATGTCCGGGCACTCTATGCCGCCTTCCGCAAGCATGGCATCGACATCGATATCCTGCCGCCCAGCACGAAGAGTTTTGCCGGCTATGACATCGTCGCCATTCCGGCGCTGTTCGCCTGGAATGACGATCTACGCAGTGCCATTGCCGATTTCGATGGACACCTGCTGATCGGGCCCCGCTCGGGCTCCAAGACGCAGGACTTCGCCATTCCGCCCAATCTGGGACCGGACCTGCCACGCAACCTGCTCGATGTGACGGTGGCGCGGATCGACAGCCTCGATCCCGAACTCGAAATCGAGGTGCGTGGCAGCGGGGCTATCCACCACTGGCGCGAGCGTATCGAGACCAAAGCCAATGTGGTGATCGAGGATGTGGATGGCTGGCCGGTGCTGGTCAACCAGGGCAAGCTCTACTATCTCGGCGCCAGTGGCACCAAGGCACTGGTTCAGCGCGTAGTGGACTATCTGCTGGCCGAAACCGACACGCCGACGCTCAACCTGCCGGCCGGCGTGCGCTGCCGCACGCGCGGCGGCTTCCGCATCTATGTGAATTATGGCGCCGGGTCCGCCACGCTCAACGGCGCCGCAGACGAAGCCGGCTATGTGCTGGGTACTGCCGATATGCCGGCCGCCGGCGTCACGGTGGCCCGGCTCGCCACGGGCGGGTAAGATTGGGGATGGCGGTGCGGATATCGAACCGCCCCGCCCCCTCGTTCCAGCGCAGCCAATGCACGCCGCCCGCCGCCAGGGCATCGGCGTCGATCATCTGGCTGCCGGTGCAGGTATCCGGTACCCTGACGCGGGCGATGACGAGATCATTGCGTCCGCAATCCTCGGCAAAGGCGGCCGCATTGCGGATGACGGCAACCGAAAAGCGGTCCGTTGTGGCGATGCAGCCCAGGCTGTCGCATAGGGTGCCCTCGGCAGTTGCGGCAATGGGCTCCTGGTAGTGCTCGCTCCACACCTCCACGGCAAAGCTGCCGGGGCGGCCGGCGACGAGCCCCATGCCAGCTTCAGTCCGCAATGCAACCGCCTGCGTCGTATCCGCAATAAGCAGATCCGGCCGCTGGTCGAGTCCGACCAGCAGGATCAATGGCAGGGCCAGAGCCGGGCCAAGCAGGCGCCACCAGCTATTGAGAAAGGCGAACCACGCGAGAGCTGCAAGGCCGATGACCAGCGCCAGACCGGTCAGCAATGGGTTACCGGTCAGACCCTGGCTCCAGAAGGCTACCAGAGCCGCGCCATCGACCATGCGGTCTATGCCCCAGCCCATGACGGCCACGAACGGCGCCTCCACGCCGAAAGGCATGGCCAGCACCGACAGAACGGCAAAGGGCATGATGACGAGGCTCACCACCGGCAGCACCAGCACATTGCCGATGACGCCCAGCGGCGCGGTCTGCTGGAAATGATAGGCCGAGAACAACAATGTGGCCGAGCCCGCGATGAAGCTGGTGACGGCGGTGGCCCAGATAGTCGCCCATAGCCGCTGGCTCCAGTTGCGGTCCCCCGTCGGCGGCTGGCGCGGCATTTCATAGATGCCGATTAGGGCCACCACGGCGGCGAAGGAGAGCTGAAAACTGGCGCGGAACACGCTGGCCGGGTCAATCAGGATGATCGCCAAAGCCGCAATGGCGACATTGCGCATGGTCAGCGCCCGCCGCCCGGCCAGCACGGCGCCAAAGATCAGCGCCAGCATGATGGTTGAGCGGAGCGCCGGGACATTGTTGAGTCCGCCGGCCAGCAGCAGGTAACCGGCTGCCGCGAGCAGGCCGGCAATGGCGGCGATTTTCTTGACCGGCCAGCGCGTGGCCGTGGCGGGGATCGAAGCCAGGGCCAGGCGCAACAGGAAGAATATGCCGCCGGCGACAATGGAAAGATGCAGGCCCGAAATGGAATAGATATGCGCCAGACCCGATGCTGCCATAACCTCGCGGGTCTCGTCGTCGATGGCGCTCTGGTCGCCCACCACCATGGCCCGGCCGATGGCGGCGGACGGTCCGTCCAGGACTGCATCGATGCGGGCGCCGATGGCCATGCGCAGGCCTTCGATGGTGCGGGTAGGATCGAAGCCGCTTCCGACAGCGACACGTTCGAAGCCGCTGGTGACGTTGCCGTAGGCGCCAATGCCGGCGAAATAAGCGTGGAACTGGCCATCAAAGGCGCCAGGCAGGATCGGCCCCGGCACCGGGGCCAGCCGCATATTGGCGCTGACGACATCGCCCGGCGCCAAAGGCGGCTCGGGCGGCACGACCAGCCGCGCGCGCGCGATATCGAGCGGTCGGTCACCGGCGAGCGGGATGAGCCCCGAAATGATGATGCGGCGGGCTTCCGGTGTAGCCGAGACAATTTCGTCCACCCGGCCCTCGTAGAGCCCATAGGCAGGGCGTGTCAGCATGGTGGTGCCGAACCAGGCGCCGTGGACCGGCAGCAGGCAGAAGCCGATCCATGCCGCAACGAGCAGGCTCACCAATGGCAGGGCGATGGAGCGCCAGAGCACCGGGACGAGAACGGCCGGGCCGATGCCCAGGGCGACCAGGGCCTGTGGCGCCGGCTCGGCGGGCGAGATGGCATAGGCGATGAGGCCGGCAATCATGGCGAAGGGCAGCAGCACGAAAAGCCGGCGGGTAACGGCGGCGTCGGCAAGGCCACGCGCGACGGCCGGACGCGACCACGGCGTCGGAAGGCGACGGCCCGAAGGCGCCTCTGCCGGCACCGGCGCGATACCGGTGTCACGCTCGCGTGTTTCCGCCTCAAGCACCCGCCTTGCCCCCGCCCTTGCGCTCGTGCCGCGCTATGCTACACACGGCTCCAAAATCCTCCAAGCATTCCGGTCTCATGTCCCAGGTCGTTA
Organism: uncultured Devosia sp.; assembly: GCA_966192215.1. Taxonomy (GTDB): domain Bacteria; phylum Pseudomonadota; class Alphaproteobacteria; order Rhizobiales; family Devosiaceae; genus Devosia. The sequence goes on from CBIGSA010000039.1 coordinate 10,600, forward strand.
CCCGTTTCGCCCCTTCGCCCACCGGCTACCTGCATATCGGTGGCGCCCGCACGGCCCTGTTCAGCTGGGCCTATGCCCAGAACAAGGGCGGCAAGATGCTGCTGCGCATCGAGGATACCGACCGCGAACGCTCGACCGAAGCAGCGGTGACTGCACTGGTGGATGGGCTCAAATGGCTCGGCCTGACCTGGGACGGCGAGCCGATCAGCCAGTTCGGCCGTGCCGCGCGCCACGCCGAGGTCGCCCATGAGCTGGTGAAGATGGGCCATGCCTATTACTGCTATTGCTCGCCGGCCGAGCTGGACCAGATGCGCGAGGAGGCCCGCGCCGCCGGCAAGCCGCCGCGCTATAACGGCTATTGGCGCGACCGCGACCCGAGCGAGGCGCCAGCCGGCGTCGCCCCGGTGATCCGCATCAAGGCGCCGCTGTCCGGCGATATCGTGGTGGACGATCACGTGCAGGGCAAGGTCGTGTTCAAGACCGAGAACCTGGACGATTTCATCATCCTGCGCTCGGACGGCACGCCGACCTATATGCATGCGGTGGTGGTGGACGACCACGACATGGGCGTGACCCATATTATCCGCGGCGACGACCACCTGACCAATGCGGCGCGCCAGATCGTCATCTACAACGCCATGGGCTGGACCGTGCCTGAAATGGCGCATATCCCGCTGATCCACGGCCCTGACGGCGCCAAGCTTTCCAAGCGCCATGGCGCGCTGGGCGTGGAAGCCTATCGCCAGATGGGCTACCTGCCCGAAGCCCTGCGCAACTATCTCGCCCGCCTGGGCTGGAGCCATGGCGACGACGAGATTTTCTCGACCGAGCAGATGGTCGAGTGGTTCAGCCTCGAAGGGCTCAACAAGGGCGCGGCGCGCTTCGACTTCGTCAAGCTCGAGAATATCAACGGCCACTATATCCGCGAGGCCAGCCCGGCCTATCTCTATGACGTGATGCTGGCGACCGCCGCCGAAGTGGGCCGGCAGGCCGATGTCGAAGGGCTTTCCGCCAACAGGGACACAGTGCTGGCCGCCCTGCCCGAATTGCAGCCGCGCGCCAAGACTGTGCTGGAACTGATTGACCTGGCGCAGTTCATCTACGCGTCACGCCCGCTTGTTATCGATGCGGCAGCGTCGGCGCTGCTGACGATAGATACAAGGGCCGTACTCAAGGACATGGCCGAGGTGCTGCGCGGCCTCAATGACTGGTCGGTGCCGTCAATCGACGCCGCCATGCGGGCCTTGGCGGAAGCCAAGGGACTCAAGCTTGGCAAGCTGGCCCAGCCCTTGCGCGCCGCCCTCACCGGACGCACTGTGTCGCCGGGGATTTTCGAGGTCATGGTGCTGATCGGGCGGGACGAAAGTATGGCTCGCCTTGAGGACCAAATTGGCGCTGTCTAGTGCTAATCGGAGGGTAAGCCTTGCTTACCCATTGGTTGCGTCGTCAGGGTAAAAACTGATACCCCTGCGCAGCAGCCCTATCTGCCAAGTTTACGGCTTCGAGCGACCGCAATCATACGGACGCGGAGGCCTTCGAGGAGAGCTCAATGACCGAAAAAGTCGCCAAACTCGTCATCGGGGACCAGACCCACGAATTCCCGGTACTGTCCGGCTCCGTGGGCCCGGATGTGATCGATATACGATCACTCTACGCCAAGACCGGCATGTTCACCTACGATCCGGGCTTTACCTCGACGGCAGCTTGCGACAGCGCCATCACCTATATCGACGGCGACAAGGGCGAACTGCTCTATCGCGGCTACCCGATCGAACAGCTCTCCGAAAAAAGCAACTATCTCGAAGTCTGCTACCTGCTGCTCAATGGCGAATTGCCCGACAAGGCCCAGATGGCCGAATTCGACCAATTGGTGACCCGCCACACCATGGTGCATGAACAGATGCACTATTTCTTCCGCGGCTTCCGCCGCGATGCTCACCCGATGGCGGTGATGACCGGCGTCGTGGGCGCCATGGCCGCCTTTTACCACGACTCCACCGACATCAACGATCCGCGCCAGCGCGAAATCGCCTCGATCCGCATGATCGCCAAGATGCCGACGATCGCCGCCATGGCCTACAAATATTCAGTGGGCCAACCCTTCGTCTATCCGCGCAACGACCTGGATTATGCGTCCAATTTCCTGCGCATGTGCTTCTCGGTGCCAGCCGAGGAATATGTGGTCAATCCCAAGATTGCCCGCGCCATGGACCTGATCTTCACGCTCCATGCCGACCACGAGCAGAACGCGTCGACCTCGACAGTGCGCCTGTCGGGTTCGTCTGACGCCAATCCCTTCGCCTGTATCGCGGCCGGCGTGGCCTGCCTCTGGGGTCCGGCCCATGGCGGCGCGAACGAAGCGGCGCTCAACATGCTCAAGGAAATCGGCACGGTCGACCGCATTCCCGAATTCATCGCCCGCGCCAAGGACAAGTCGGACCCGTTCCGCCTGATGGGTTTCGGGCACCGCGTCTACAAGAACTACGACCCGCGCGCCAAGGTGATGCAGGAAACCGCCAAGGAAGTGCTCGACATTCTCGGCGTCGAGAACAACCCGACCTTGCAGGTGGCCAAGGAACTCGAGAAGATCGCCCTGGAAGACCCCTATTTCGTCGAGCGCAAGCTCTACCCGAATGTGGACTTCTATTCCGGCGTGATCCTCGACGCGATCGGCTTCCCGACCTCGATGTTCACCGTGCTGTTCGCCGTGGCCCGCACCGTGGGCTGGATCAGCCAGTGGAAGGAAATGATCGCCGATCCGCAGAAGAAGATCGGCCGCCCGCGCCAGCTTTACAACGGCGCTCCGGCCCGCGACTACGTGGCGCTGAGCGCCCGCTGAGACCAATGTGCAAGGACCCGGTCCGCCGGGTCCTGCCGCGGGAAATCGGCCTCGCCGGTTGCCATGAGTTCCGCAAGCTCGCCAAAGGCCGCAATCTGGTCCTGGCGGGCTTTTTTGTTGTCCAGCAGGGCCTGGACGGCAGCGAGCATAGCCTCGCTATCCGGCGTGTTCTGCACCAGTTCGGGCACGGCAGGCCGACCCAGGATGATATTGGGCAGCGAGACCGGCGGACGGCCATGCTGGTCATAGATGCGGGCCTGGTGCGGATCGAGCACATAGGTCACGACCATCGGCACCTGGGCCAGGGCCAACTCTAGCGTTACTGTGCCGGAGACCGCCAAAGCGAGCGCAGCCTCGCGGTAAATGTCGGCCCGCGCCGCGCGGTCCGAAATGATGTGCACCGGCACCGGCCAATCAGCGACCTCGCGCGACAGGCGCTCATGCAAGGACGGCAGCGTGGGAATGACGACACCATCCAGCACGGGGTGGTTGCCGACCTGGGCGGCGACTTGCTTGAACAGGCCCAGATGCCGTCGCAGTTCGCCATCGCGGCTTCCGGGCAGCAGCACCAGCGGGCCACGCTCCACGCCTTCGCGCACAAGGCGTTCGCCCAAGGCCGGATGGCCGACATAGCTGGTCGGCGGGCCACCGAGACGCTGCATGACGGCTGGCTCGAAGGGCAGCACGGCCAGCACTTCCTCGAAGAGCGGCGTCAGCTTGGCGGCGCGCTGTGGCGCCCGCGCCCAGACCGAGGGCGCGACATAGAGGATGAGCTTGCCCTTGTAGCCCAGCCGCTTCAGCCGCTTGGCCAGCAGGCGGGAAAAATCCTGCGAATCCACCAGCACGACAATGTCGGGCTTGCCGGCACGGATGGCCCGCGCCGTCTGCTCGATACGCCAGAGCAGCAGCGGCAGGCGCAGCAGCACATCGCTGACACCCATCACCGCCAGGTCACGCATAGGGAAAAGCGAGCGCAAGCCGAGCGTTTCGAGCTCATGACCGCCCACACCGGTAAAAGCCAGCGGCACACGCTGCCGCAGGCGCGACACGAGGTCGGCGGCGATGCGGTCGCCCGATGGCTCGCCGGCCAGGATGAAGAGCTTGAGGCGCCCATCCCCCGGGTCAGCGGCGCGCGACGGCTCGCTCATCTAGTCGACGTCATGGCCATTGCGCGGCAGCATGATCGGCCGATCCGACGCCGCGGCGATGAAAGCGACAACGTCCTGCACCAGCGGATCATTCTTGAACAGTTCGGCTGCATCCTCGACACGCTCGCGCAAAGTGCCTTCGCTGGCGAAGATCTGTCGATAAGCGGCGCGCAGGCGGTGGATAGCCTCCCGGTCGAAGCCGCGGCGCTTGAGGCCGATCAGGTTGAGCCCGGTCAGCGAGGCGCGGTTGCCCACGGCCATGCCATAGGGAATGATATCGCCATCCACCATCGAAGCAGCGCCGACAAAGGCGTGCGCCCCGACGCGGGTAAACTGATGGACGACGCAGGTGCCGCCGAAGGTGACATTGTCGCCGATCTGGCAATGGCCGGCGATGCCCACATAATTGGCCATGATGACATTGTTGCCCAGGATGGCATCATGCGCCACATGGGCGCTGGCCATGATCAGGCAGTCATTGCCGATCCTTGTCACCATGCCGCCGCCTTCGGTGCCCGGATTGATGGTCGCCGACTCGCGGATCACGCAGCGCTCGCCGATCTCCACCCGCGAGGCTTCACCGTGATACTTGCGATCCTGCGGCTCATGGCCGATGGAGGCGAAGGGAAAAATCCGGCTGCCAGCGCCGACATCGGTATGGCCATCGATCGAGACATGCGACAGCAGTTCCACATTGTCGCGCAGCACGACATTGTCGCCGACAATGCAATAGGGCCCGACCTTCACCCCCTGGCCGAGTTGCGCTCCCGAGCCGACAATGGCCGTCGGGTGAACGACCGGAGAGCTCACGAATCCGCCTCGACGATCATCGCCGTGATCTCCGCTTCCGCGATAACAGTGCCATCGACCACGGCCTTGGCCTCGTAGCGCCCGACATTGCGGCGGCGCTGGATCTTGGCGATGTGGAATTCGATCGTGTCGCCCGGACCGGCCGGCTTGCGGAACTTGGCCTTGTCGACACCCAGCATCAGCACGATGTTTTTCTTGCCGGTGCCTGAGTCGTGCTTGATGACGATGGCGCCGGCCGTCTGGGCCATGCCCTCGATGATGAGGACACCCGGAAAGATCGGATTGTCCGGGAAGTGGCCCTGGAAGATCGGTTCGTTATAGGTGACGTTCTTGATGCCGACGGCCGTCTCGTCGCGGTCGATCTTGACGATCTTGTCGATCATCAGGAACGGGTAGCGATGCGGCAGGCTCTTGAGGATCTCGGCCAGGCTCATCGCCCCGAGTTCCGTGCTCGCTGGTGCGCTGTCGGTCATCCCCGCTTGTCCCCCTTGGATAGTTTCCGCACTGTGGCGATCTCGCGCCAGAAATCTCTTATATCCTGCGCCGGCGCACCGGCAAGTTTACTGCCCGGCGGCCAGTTCTTGGTCACCGCGGCCCGGCCATGCACGACCGAACCGGCCCCGATGGTGAGGTGACCGGACGTGCCGACACCACCGCCCATCAGCACGCCATCCTCCACAATGGTCGAACCGGACAGGCCGCTCATCGCGGCGATGAGACAGGCGCGGCCGATCTTGCAGTTGTGCCCGATCTGCACGAGGTTATCGATCTTGGTGCCTTCCCCGATCATCGTGTCGCCCAAGGCGCCGCGATCAATGGTGGAATTGGCGCCGATCTCGACGCGATCCTGGATCAGCACCCGACCGAGCTGGGGCACCTTGCGGTTGGACTGGCCGAAATCGAGCCAGCCAAAACCCTCGGTGCCAATGCGCACGCCGGAATGAATCACCACCTCATTGCCGATATGGGCGCAGTCGATAGTGCAATTGGCGGCGATAGTGCAGTTGCGGCCAATGGTGACGCCCGCACCGATGACGGTATTGGCCCCAATAATGGTGCCGCGCCCGATCTCGACGCCCGGACCGACCACGACATTGGAGCCGATGGACACATCGCGCTCGAAAACCGGTGCGCCCAGGTCCTCGCGACCGGCGGCAATGATAGCGCGGGTATTGGACGGATAGAGGTGATCGAGAATATCGGCGAAGAGCTGGTGCGGCTTGTCGACGGCGATGGCGAGACTGTGCGCCGGCACCATGTCGCGCAGTGCCGGCAGCACGATGACCACGCCGGCGGCGGTGGCGCGCAGTTCCTCGATATAGTTGGTATGCGCCGCCAAGGCCACGTCCCC
>CBIGSA010000040.1:0-16674 GCA_966192215.1 uncultured Devosia sp.
GACCGGGGACATGGGTTCCCATTCGTCGCTCACCAGCCCGTCGGCGGTCCAGGCCGGGTCGCGCGGGGCGCGGACGGCGCGGGAGAGCCACTCCCGGGCTTTTCCCTGGTCGCCGCTCTGGCCTTCCTCGATTTCGGCCATCAGGCTCGCCACACCCTGCGTGGCGTCGGCACCGATGAAGGGGGCGAGGGCCTTGCGGGCCAGCGGCCAGTCATAGGCATCGATGGCGGCACGGGCCAAAGCCATGCCGGCGGCGCGATGGGGTGGCGGGGTCTCGATGATCTCGCCCAGGCGCTTGAGCCGCTCCACCGCAGAAGCGCCGGGCTGGGCATGGGCATAAAGGGCCGCCACATCCGGATGGCCAGTGGCGCGCCAGATGCGGCGCAGCAGGCTCATGGCCTTGCGCGTATCGCCCCGGTTGATGTGGATGCGCGCGGCGATCAGCGCGGCGGGCACGAAATCGGGCAGGAGCTTGAGCGCGGTCAACGCATGATCGAGCGCCGCGAGCGGATCGCTGGTCTCGGCTTCGCGGGCGCGGGCGGTCTCGATCACCGCTTGGCGGCGGCGCTTGCGGGCACGGTCCTCGCGGCTGATGGCCTGTTCGACATTGACCATGGCCACCGCCTCGGCCCATTGGCCGCGCCGGGTCAGGTCGTCGAAGACGGCATCGGCGGCCCAGCCGCTTTGCGGGGCCAGCGCCAGCGCCTTGCGGGCGAAGGTCAGGGCGGCTTCGGGCCGATGCTGGGCGCGCGCCTGGTCGTAGAGGCCGGTCAGCGCGGCCACGGCGGTCTTTTCGCTGGCAATCAGGGCGCGGTAATGCTCGCGTGCGGCTGGCATGTCGCCCAAGGCCAGGTCAGCGCGCGCCTCGAGCAGCCGGGCGGCGGCATTGGCGGGCAGCCGGGCCTGGGCCTCACGCGCCAGCAGGCGAGCCCTGGCGGGGTCCCCGGCCTGCAAAGCGACGATGGCGTCGGACAGCGCTTCAACGCCCTGCTCGCGCCGGCGTTCGCTGCGGCGGTGGGCCATATTGCGCGGGGCGGAGATAATGCGGCGCAGGATGGCCCAGAGCCCGATGACCACGATGGCCACGAGGATGAACATGAAAATAGCCGCGCCCAGCCTTGGCTGCATGCGATAGCCGGCCGCCTCGAGCGTCAGCGTGCCGGGCAGCGAGATGAGCCAGGCCGCGAGCGCGGTGATGGCCAGGCTGCCGATGATCCAGGAGGCGAGGCGGATCATTGGCCGACCTCGCCGGAAAGGGCGTTGGTGCGCAATCCGTCGAGGAAGCGCGTGGCTTCGGCCTGTGCGGCAACCAGGCCCGGCACATCCTCGCCGGCCGCCAGCATGGGTGCGGGCAGGGCGCCGAGCAGGCTTTCGGCCGTCAGGAAATCGCGCCGGGCAATGGCACCTTCGAGGCGGGACATCACGGCTTCGGGCGTATCGCCCTCGATTTCGCCGGTGGGCCGCAAGGCAATGGCGGAGCGGAACCAGTCGAGCGCGCCATCCTGCCATTGCGCGTCCGGGTCAGCCGGGCGTCCGGCCAGCATGGCGGGCAGGATGCTGGCGAAGCGACGGGCGATCGTATCAGGGCGGGGGAGACCGGTGGCGGCGGCATTGGCGATGGCAGTGGGCACGGCAGCATCCGGCAAGGCGGCCCGCAGGGCAGCGAGTTCGGCTTCATAGGGCCGGCCGCTGGCAAAAGCGGTCTCGAAGCCCGAGAGTATCAGGGGCAATTGCAGCACCGCGCCGATATCGCCGGGCTGCTCGGCGAGGGTGGCAGTGGTCTGGCTCACAGTGGTGTCCAGTGTGCGCAAACCTGCCTCGGCCGTGCCGAGCCGCGCGGCGACTTCGTCGAGACGGGTGGTCAAGCCGGCCAGCTCGGTGCGCAGGGCTTCGATGGCCCCGGTATCGGCCGCGGGAGCGGATGGAGCGGCCAGCGTGTCGATGCGCGCCGTCAGCGCGGCAATGTCACCCTCGATCGCGCCGAGATCGACGGGTTCGGCGGGGGTCGCCACAGACCCGGCCGATTCCAGCGCGCCAAGCCGCTGGTTGAGCGCGGCCAGTTCGGACTGGGTGGTCTGCGTCACTGTTTCCAATTCGGGGATAGCGCTGGCGAATTGGGCCAGGCGCGGATCGACCTGCGGGGCCGGTACGGGTGTCGTTGGCCAGAGGCCGAACCAGGCCAGGGCATAGGCTGCGGCGAGACCGAGCAGGCCGCCAAGGGCGGTTGCAGCCCAAGGAAAGCTGCCGGTTTGCGGCAGGCTTGCCTGTGGTTTGCTGGCGGCTTGCTCGCTTTCTGCCTGCGCCTGCTTGGCTTCCGGCTTGTCGGTACCGGTTTCGCGCGGCTTGAGGTCGAGCACCGGCGGTTTGACCGGGCCGGTCTTGCTTTCGGTCGGCTTGCTGTCCGCCATGGCAGAATCCTCTTCTTGGCTGCCGATCATGGCCCAGTTTGCTCGCGGGCAAAAGCCAAAGCGAGCGACATCATGGCGTCTTCGTCCGGGTGATCGGCCAGGCTGATGCGGCTGAAGCGGGCCTCCAGCAATGGCTCGGCCACTGCCTCGGACATGCAGAGCATGGCCAGCCGGCTGCGGCGGGTACGTTCAAGGCTATCGGCCAGGCGGGTGAAGATTTCCGCGGAACGGCGCGAATAGGCCAGTACGGCGCCGATTTCCCCGCCCAGTTCGGACAGAACGGTGTCGGGCAGGGTGTCTGCCGCCACCATTTCATAGACCTTTGATGTCGCGACCATCACGCCCAAGGGCGCCAGCGCCTTGGCAAGGTCCGCGCTCTGGTGCTTGGCGGCGGGGTAGAAAATGGGGCCCTTCAAGCGGGCAATGCTCATGGCATTGACCAGGTCCTGGAAGGCTCCGGCGGCGCTGCTGACCCTGATAAAGCCGGCCTCGTTGGCCTCGCGCGCCGTATGATCGCCCACGGCGAAAACCGGCAGGTGGCGGTATTGGTCGAGCACATTGCGGTCGGCCAGGGCGCGGATGGCATTGGCTGACGTCAGCACCATTGCCGTGAAGCCATCTGATGGTGGCAGGCTGCCGTCGAGTGTCTGGCGCACCATCACGGGGGCGGCTACGGCTTCGATGCCCAGGGCATCGAGCCGCGCCAGCGTGGTTTGCGCATCGGGCTCTGGCCGCGTCACCAGCATCTTCATGGGCGCTGCGCCCATTGCGCCAACCATTCGGTGCCGGCCTGATCGATGAGGTCCTGGCCTACCTGCCGGCCCAGTGCTTCGGGGTCGCTGCCCGTGGCGGCGCTGTCGAACGCGGTGCGGCCGTCGAGGCTCAGGATCTGGCCCTTGAGAACAAGCGTGGTGCCATCGAGCCGGGTCAGCGCGCCGACCGGCGTTCGGCAGGAGCCATCGAGCACGGCCAGCATGGCGCGTTCGGCCACGATAGAATTGTGGGTCGGCTCATGGTCGAGCGCCGCGACGATCTCGGCCATACGGGCATCCTCGCTGCGTACGGCAATGCCGATGGCGCCCTGGGCCGGCGCGGGCATGAAGATTTCGGGGTCGAGCAAAGCCGTGGCGCGGTGGCCTTCGCCCAGCCGGTTGAGCCCGGCCATGGCCAGCATGGTGCCGTCGGCCACGCCGTCGAGCAGCTTTTGCAGCCGCGTGCCGACATTGCCGCGGAAAGGCACGATGGTCAGGTCTGGCCGCACGCGCAGAACCTGCGCGGCGCGGCGGATGGACGAGGTGCCGAACTTACCGCGCTCGGGCAGATAGTCGATGCCGCGCGCCTTGACCGACAGGAAAGCGTCGCGCACGTCCTCACGCTCGAGAAAGGCGACGAGGCGAATGCCCCCGGGCAGGGTCGTGGCGACATCCTTGGAAGAATGGACGCCGATATCGACGCGTCCGGCCAGCATGGCCTCGTCGATTTCCTTGGTGAACAGGCCCTTGCCGCCGATTTCGGTGAGGCTGGCATTGCTGGCCTGGCTGCGATCGCCGCCGGTCGAAATCACCTCGATGGCAATGTCATCTTCGCTGACGCCATGGGCCTGGCTCAACAGGCGCCGCACCAGCCGCGCCTGGGCCAAAGCCAGCGGGCTGCCGCGTGTTCCGATCCGGGCGAAAGGTGTCGAAGATTGCAAAGTTCGCGCGTCCTATAGTAGGCAAGGCCATCCCCAGAGGGAGTAACCAGTTCGTCGTGACCGGGCAAGCGCCAGCCATCATCCTCGGCATAGAGACCAGCTGCGACGAAACCGCGGCAGCCGTGGTCCTGCGCGACGAATCCGGCAAGGCCACGATTCGTTCCAATGTGGTGCGCAGCCAACTCGATGAACATGCGGCATTCGGCGGCGTGGTGCCCGAACTGGCGGCACGCGCGCATGTCACCTGGCTCGATCACATCATCGCCCAGGCCTGCCGCGAGGCGGGCGTGAAACTGGATGAAGTCGACGCCATCGCGGCTACGGCGGGGCCGGGGCTGATCGGGGGCGTGCTGGTGGGCCTGACCACGGCCAAGGCTTTGGCGGCGGCGCTCGACAAGCCGCTGATCGCGGTCAATCACCTGGAGGCCCATGCGCTGACGGCACGGCTGACAGACGGGGTGCAATTCCCCTATCTGATGCTGCTGGTATCGGGCGGCCATAGCCAGTTCGTTCTGGTGCGCGGCGTGGGCGATTATGAGCGCTGGGGCACGACGATCGACGATGCCCTGGGCGAGGCCTTCGACAAGGTGGCCAAGCTGTTGAGCCTGGGTCATCCCGGTGGTCCGGCAGTGGAAGCGATCGCCAAATCGGGCGATCCGAAACGCTTCAAGTTTCCCCGTCCGCTGCTGCGCGAGCAGCGGCTGGATTTTTCCTTTTCCGGCCTCAAGACCGCGGTGCGGCTGCAGGCAGAGGCGCTGGCGCCGCTTTCGGACCAGGACGTGGCCGATATTGCCGCCAGCTTCCAGGCGGCGGTGGCCGAGATTGTGGCGGTACGGGCCGGACAGGCGCTGGAGCGGTTTGCGGCGGCGTTTCCGGGGCAGGATATCCGGCTGGTGGTGGCCGGCGGCGTGGCCGCCAACCAGGCCATCGGTTCGGCCCTGCGCAGCGTCTGTGCCGAGGCGGGCGCCGCGCTTATCGTGCCGCCCATCGCGCTCTGTACCGATAATGGGGCCATGGTAGCCTGGGCTGGGGCCGAGCGTTTCGCGCTGGGCGTACATGACGATCTGGGTTTCACCGCGCGGCCGCGCTGGCCGCTCAACCTGGCGGATATGAAAGTCACTCCCGATGCGGCTTGAAACTGTCTCCGTCATAGGCGGCGGCGCCTGGGGCACGGCACTGGCGCAGGCTGCCGCCATGGCGGGCCGCAAGGTGTCGCTGGTGGCGCGTGATGCGGCGCAGGTTGATGAGATCAATACCAACCGCACCAACACGCGCTATCTGGGCGCGCAGCCGTTGCACGAGGCCATCACGGCGGCAGCCAGTGCCAGCCCGGCCGATATCGTCATCATGGCCGTGCCGGCGCAGTCGAGCCGCGCGGCGCTGGCGGCGCTCGATCCGGCCTTGCTGGCCGGTAAGCCGGTGGTGCTGTCGGCCAAAGGGCTCGAAACCGGCACGCTGGAGCGGCAGAGCGAAATCCTCGCCGACATGGCGCCCGAAGCCATTCCCTTCGTGCTGTCGGGCCCCAGCTTTGCCAGTGATGTCGCGGCCGGCCGGCCCACCGCGGTGACCTTGGCCGGGGACGATGCGAGCGACACTTCGGCGCTTGCAGCGGCGCTGGCAGGCCCCAGCTTCCGCCCTTATGCGGCCGATGACCGGATCGGGGTGGAAATCGCCGGGGCGCTCAAGAATGTCTATGCGCTGGCCTGCGGTGCTGTGGATGGGGCGGGGCTGGGCGCGTCGGCCCGTTCGGCGCTGATTGCCCGGGCCTATGCTGAAATGGCGCGCATGGTTTCGGCCATGGGCGGTTCGGCGACCACGCTGACCGGGCTGGCTGGGCTCGGCGACCTGACGCTGACCTGCACCTCGGTGCAGTCGCGCAATTACCAGTTCGGCATGGCTCTGGGCCGCGGCCAATCGGTCGCGGCGATCATGGCCGGCGGCGCGAAACTGGCCGAGGGCGTCGCCACGACGCCGGTTGCCGAGGCGCTGGCGAAAAGCCTCGATGTCGAGGCGCCGCTGATCGGGGCCGTGCATGCCGTGCTGAGCGGCAGCGCCGATATCGCCACAGTCGTTGCGGGACTGATGTCCCGCCCACTCAAACGGGAGGATTGAGCCCATGCCGCTTTTCGTCATGATCGCCAAGGACAGACCGGGCACCGGCGACCAGCGCACGGCCACGCGCCCGGTACATATGGATCACCTCGCCGCCATGGGCGAAAAGCTGGTCTTTGCCGGCGCACTGATGGGCGACAATGGCAGCCCGGAGGGCTCGCTGCTGGTGCTCGAAGCCGACAGTCTCGAAGCGGCCAAGGCGGTGCTGCTGGCCGATCCCTTCGTGACCGAAGGCATTTTCGGCGCTGTCGAGGTCAAGCCCTGGCGCATCGCCTTCAATCACAGCGGACGGGAGTTCTAGCCATGGCCTATTGGCTGATGAAATCGGAGCCCGATGTCTTCTCCTTCGACGACATGATGGCCAAGACCAAGCGCGGCGAGCCCGAGCAGTGGCATGGCGTGCGCAACTACACGGCGCGCAACAACATGATGGAAATGAAGCTGGGGGACCTTGCCTTCTTCTATCATTCCAATATCGGCAAGGAGATCGTGGGCATCATCAAGGTGATTGCCCTGGCCCATCCCGACACCACCGCCGAGCCGAACGAGAATGGCAAGATCGTTTGGCAATGCGTGGATGTCGAAGCGGTCAAACCCCTGCCCAAGCCGGTAACGCTGGCCACGATCAAGGCCACGCCGGAACTGGCCAATCTCGAACTCGTCCGGCTGTCACGCCTCTCGGTATCGCGGGTGGGCGAAGATGAGTGGAAGCTGATCTGCAAGATGGGTGGATTGTAAGTCATCCGGGGCTGGTGCGTGTGGCTCACCCCCCTCATTCCCTTCCCACAAGGGGGAGGGAAGCCTGCCCGGTGGGGAGGCCATATTGGATCACTGACGTCACCCATGCGCCTCCCTCCCTTCAAGGGGAGGGATTGTGGGTGGGGTGACGGGAGCCACCGGGCCACGTTCGAGAGATGCTAGGCTATAGGCTCTTCGGGCGCTATTCTCTTCCCCGCGCAAACAGCGCTTCGGGGGAGATCAATCATGTCGCATTTCGCTGTCAACTGGCTGGCCGTTATCCTGGCCACGGTCGTGAGCTGGGGCTTTGGGGCCGGCTGGTACATGCTTTTCGCCAGGCAATGGACTGCCGCGATCGGCAAGAAGCCCGAGGACATCAACAAAGCTGACTACACGCCCTATCTCTGGTCGGTGCTGTGCCTCGCCATCATGGCCTATTTCATCGCCCTGCTGACGCCACTGCTGACCGGTTCGCTCAGCGTCACTAACGGGCTGATCGTGGGCGCTCATATGTGGCTGGGCTTCATCATCACAGCCATGGTGCTCAACCACCGGTATGAGGGCGCGCCCTGGTCGCGCACCTTCATCGATGGCGGTTACCTGCTGGCGGTGCTGCTGATCGATGGTGCGATCGTGGGGGTGTTCGGCTGAGGCGACGCCTCAGCTTTCCACCACGATGGGGGGCACATGCTTGGGTTCGGCCGGCGGGGCATATTTGTTCAGCAGGCCGACCTGGGTGATGGAGAAAATCACCGTCAGCGGCATGACGCCCCAGACCTTGAAAGCCACCCAGATATCGGTCGAGAAATTGCGCCATAGGATCTCGTTGATCACGGCGAGCGCCACGAAGAACAGGCCCCAATTGAGTGTCAGCTTGCTCCAGCCTTCCGGGCGGAGCTTGTAGACGTCGCCGAACACATATTTCAGCAGCGATTGCCCGAAGACCAGGCCGCCCAGCAGCGTCACCGCAAAGAGCGAATTGGTGATGGTGGGCTTGATCTTGATGAAAGTGTCGTCCTGCAGCCAGAGCGTCAGCCCGCCGAAGACCAGCACGACGACGCCTGTTACCAGCGGCATGATGGCGATCTTCTTGAGGATGATCCAGGTCAGGACCAGCGAGATCACCATGGCGCCCATGAACCAGGCGGTGGCGACGAAAATGTCGGCGCGGGCATTGGCGATGAAGAACACCACCAGCGGGCCCAGTTCGAGCGCCATCTTGACGAGCTGGGGACGCAATTCGTCCCAGTTGATCTCGGGTTCGGCTTTCTCGGTAGCTTTCTGGGCCATGGGCAAACTCTAGTGGCGGATAGTCGCAATGTGAGGGCATAAGCCCGCGCATGCAAGGGCGGGATAGTCCTCAAGCATGGTGAGATTGGGGCTATTCCCCCCCGGCAATGGCCCGCGCGAAGTCGCTGGCGGTAAAGGGTTCCAGATCACCCACGCTTTCACCGACGCCGATGAAATGCACCGGCAGGCCGAACTTGCGGGCAATGGCGACGAGAATGCCGCCACGCGCGGTACCGTCGAGCTTGGTCATCACCAGCCCGGTGACGCCGGCGCGCTGGCCGAAGATTTCCACCTGTTTCAGAGCATTCTGGCCCGTCGTGGCGTCGAGCGTCAGCAAAGTGGCGTGGGGGGCCGAGGGATCGACCTTCTTGATGACGCGGATGACCTTTTCGAGTTCGTTCATCAGCTCGTCGCGGTTCTGCAGGCGGCCGGCGGTGTCGATGATGAGGATATCGCGGCCTTCGGCCTTGGCCTGGGTCACGGCATCGAAGGCAAGGCCCGAAGCATCGGCGCCGGCCGGGCGGGAAATCACCGGCGCATTGGTGCGCTGGCCCCAGACCTGGAGCTGCTCGATCGCCGCGGCGCGGAACGTGTCGCCGGCGGCCAGCATGACGGACTTGCCCTCGGCCGCAAACTTCTGCGCCAGCTTGCCGATGGTGGTGGTCTTGCCCGAGCCGTTGACACCGATCATCAGGATGACGAAGGGTTTTTGTGCGGGGTCAATTTCGAGCGGGCGGGCCACAGGGGTCAGGACTTTCTCGACCTCGGCCGCCAGCACGGCGCGCACATCCTCGCCCGAGACGTCGCGGTCGAAGCGGTCACGGCGCAGGGTCTCGGTAATGGCCATGGCTGTCTCGATGCCGAGATCGGCCTGGATCAGGACGTCTTCGAGTTCGTCTAGCGTTGCCGCGTCGAGCTTGCGCTTGGTGAAGACCGACGTGATCGAGCCGGTGAGCTGGTCGGACGAGCGCTTGAGGCCGGAAGCCAGCCGGGCGAACCAGCCCTGGCGCGGCGCTTCGACGGGCACTTCGACCACGGCAGGCGGGTCGATGGCGACCGGGATGGTCTCGACTTCAGGTTCTGGCGCGGGCTGGGGCGCAACGGCCTGGTCCTCGATGTCCTCGACATAGTCAGGGGTGGTTTCGGGCGGGCCGGGGAACGGAACGGGCTCGGGTTCCGGCACCAGGTCGGGCGGCGGCGTGGGCGTGGGGGGGACAGGCTCGGGCGCGGGGCCCGGTGTTTCCGGCCGCGTTTCGGGCGGGGCGGGCGCATCGCCGCCACCGAACAGGCGCTTGAAGAATCCCGGCTTCTTGTCGGTCATGGTCTGCCTTTCAGGCCGCTTCGCGCAGGGCTTCGCCCACCAGGCCGTCGGTGGCCACGCCGGTGATGCGAACGGCCAGCAATTCGCCCGGCTGGCTACCCGATACCGCGACAGGCACGAATTGCTCGGTCCGGCCCAGCCCGTTCCGCTCGATCAACACATTCTCGATCATGCCGACACGGCTGGCACACAGCCTGGCGAATTGCCGTTCGCCTTCGGCGCGCAGCAGCGTGGCCCGGTCGCGCGCCACCTTCTTGCTCACCTGCGGCATGCGGGCGGCAGGGGTGCCCTGGCGCGGGGAATAGGGGAAGACATGCAGATAGGTCAGGTTCGCTTCGCCCACGATGGCGAGCGTATTGGCGAACATGTCATCAGTTTCGGTGGGGAAGCCGGCAATGATGTCGGCGCCGAAAACCATGTCGGGGCGCAAGGATCGCAGCTTGGCGACCACGGCCAGCGCATCGTCACGGGAATGGCGGCGCTTCATGCGCTTGAGGATCATGTCGTCGCCCGATTGCAGGCTGAGATGCAGATGCGGCATCAGGCGTCGATCGCTCGCCACGGCGTCGTAGAGCGCGTCATCGGCCTCGATGGAATCGATCGAGGAAATGCGCAGGCGCGGCAGGTCGGGGACGTGGCGCAGGATGGACTGGGTGAGCTTGCCCAAAGTAGGGCTGCCGGGCAGGTCGGGGCCATAGGAGGTGATGTCGACGCCGGTCAGCACCACTTCGCGATAGCCGTTGTCGACGAGCTTTTTTACCTGCTCCACTACCATGCCCATGGGCACCGAGCGGGAAGGGCCGCGGCCGAAGGGGATGATGCAGAAGGTGCAGCGGTGGTCGCAGCCATTCTGTACCTGCACGAAGGCCCGGGCGCGGCCATCCATGCCCTCGATCAGGTGGCCGGCGGTTTCCCGCACGCTCATGATGTCGTTGACCTGCACCTTGTCATTGAGCGGGGTGCCGAACACCATGGGCGCATAGCTCTGGGCTTTCATCTTGTCGGCGTTGCCGATGACGAGGTCGACCTCGGCCATGTCGCCGAAGCTGCGCGCCTCGGTCTGGGCAGCGCAGCCGGTGACGATGATGCGGGCTTGCGGATTGTCGCGGCGGGCCTTGCGCACCGCCTGCTTGGCCTGGCGGACCGCCTCTGATGTCACCGCGCAGGTATTGATGATGATGGCATTGTCGAGCCCGGCCTTCTGGGCTTCGCTCTTCATCACCTCGGCTTCATAGGCGTTGAGCCGGCAGCCGAATGTCACCGTTTCCACGGCCATCAGGCCGCGGCCCCATTGCGCGCCCAGATGCCGGAAGCCGGGTCCAGCGTGCCGGTCCATTCGAGCTCGGCCGGGCCGGTGAGGACGACATGGTCGTCGTCGCGCCATTCGACGAAAAGGTCGCCGCCGGGCAGAGTGACGGTGGCCGCCCGGGCCGTGCGCCTCGTGCGGGCGCCGTTGACCAGGGCAGCACAGGCGGCCGTACCGCAGGCTTCGGTCAGGCCGGCGCCGCGTTCCCATGTGCGCAGGATGATCTTGTCCTGTGCCACGACCTGGGCAATGGAAATATTGGCGCGCTCGGGAAAGATGGGGTGGTTTTCCAGCATCGGCCCGAAGCGGTCGAGCGCATAGCTCCACACATCGTCATGCACCCAGAAGGTCGCATGCGGATTGCCCATCGAGGCAACCGACGGCGAATGCAGCACCGGCGCGTCGATCGGCCCGATCTGCAATTCGATCTTGCGGGTATCGGCGAATTCTTCGCTCAGGGGGATGTCGTACCAGGCGAATTTGGGTGTCCCCATATCGACGGTGATCTTGCCGTCATCGCGTTCCTCGCCGAACAGGATTCCGGCCACTGTTTCGAAGGTAAAGCGTTGGCGGCCCTGCTCGGCGCTCAGCGCCTGTACGACACAGCGCATGCCATTGCCGCAGGCCTGGGCGATGGAGCCGTCCGAATTGATGATCTCGATGTAATTGGCCGTGCCCGGGGTGCGCGGGTCATGCACGGCCATGATCTGGTCGAAGCGGGTTTCGGCGCGGGCATTGATGGCGATGGCTGCCTGGGGCGTAACGCGATCGGCGCGGCCACGCATGTCGGCCACGATGATCTGGTTGCCCAGCCCGTTCATCTTGAGAAACGGCACGCCGCTCAATGGTCTGCCTCGCAATCGGATGAGTCCGAACAATGCTCATAGAAACGGAATAATCCGTTCCGGCTCTATATGGCCGATGCGAGGGAAAAATGCCAGTAGCGGCAGCGGGCGGTGGTCGTGCGGAAGCCTTACCTGCCACGAAAACCTAAAATATTCATATTCTGGAAGGGTTTCGCACTTCATGGCGCTTTAACCAGCATATCAGTCCGGCCGCGCCAAGGCCGGGCTTGTGGGTTACCTTCCGGGCAGATGTTGAGGATCGACCCTTTTCGCGAGCGCCTTGGAGGCCCGGCCCCATGAACATGACCATGCAGACCGACCAGATCATCACCGACTGGCAGCCGCATTTTCCGTCCCTGTGGGGCAATCATTCGCTGGCGCTGAGCCATCGCCTGGCCGCTTCGCCGCTGTTCAGCGACGACGCGCTGGCCCGGCTGATCGACAAGACGCCGCGCGAGGCCTACCACGTCAATTACTCGCAGAAGACCCCGGGCAATCCGCCCAAGCGCCGCGAGGGCGAGATCAAGGGCCTCACGGGGCATGAAGTGCTCGATGTGGTGCGCAACGGCAATATCTGGGTCAATCTCACCGCGCCGGCCAAGACCGATCCGGCCTATGGCGAACTGCTCGACAGCCTCTATGCCGAATTCGAGGAGCGCGTGCCGGGTTTCCGCAGCTATAAGCGGAACCTGACCATCCTCATTTCCTCGCCCAATGTATCGGTGAAGTATCATTCGGATGTGCCGGGGCAGAGCCTGTGGCAGGTGCGCGGCACCAAGAAGGTCTATGTCTATCCGGCCAACAAGCCCTTCATTTCCCAGCCGGCGCTGGAAAAGCTGATCCTGGGGCAGTTGCGCGAAACCGACATGCCCTATGAGAGCTGGTATGACGACTATGCGGAAGTCCATATGCTCGAAGCCGGCAAGATGCTGCATTGGCCGCTCAACGGGCCGCATCGCGTGGTCAACGAGAATATGCTCAATGTCTCCTTCACCACCGAGCACTGGACCGACGAGCTGCGCAAGCATTATGCGGTCAACTATGCCAACGGGTTCCTGCGCTCCAAGCTGGGTATGCAGAAGCTCAGCCAGCAGGTAACGGGCGCCTCCTACCTGGCCAAGCTGGGCCTGGCGGGGCTGGTCAAGTTCACCCCGCTCAATCCGCAGAAGAAAAAGGTCTACAAGGTCGATTTCCAGGTCGATCCCAGTGCGCCCGAAGGCGTGCGCGATATCGAGGGCTATTCTTTCAGCAAATGAGCACGCTCTTGGCCCTTCCCCGCGTTGAGGAACGGCGGCACGTCCGTGCCGCCGATCGCATTGGCGCGGAGGCGTTTGCGTTGCGCAGCGGCGTGGTGCGCACGCGCGAAGGCTTCGACGCCCTCGTGCGGCAATGGGAGGGGCTCGAAAGCCGGGTCAATGGCGCGGTGCTGTTCCAGGGCAGCGGCTGGGCAAGGGCCGTGTTCGATTTCGAGGCCAGCCGCGGCAATGCCGCGTTCGATCCGGTCGTGGTGACGCTCACTGACGGGCAGCGGCTGGTGGCCGTGTTGCCGCTTGAGCGTATCCGCACGCGTGCCCGCACGGTGCTGTCCCCGCTCGGGCATGCCTTTAGCCAATATTCCGATGCCCTGATCGCCCCGGGGCTCGATCCGCGCGATGCTGTGGCGCGCCTGCTGCGGGCGGCCATCGCGGCCGCGCCCTGCGACGCGATCAGTTTCCTTAAGGTGCGCGACGATAGCCTCCTGGCCCAGGGCATGCCCGACAATCACCTGGTGACCGGCGCCGAGCAGGGCGCGCCCTATGTGGCGCTCGATGCCTTTGCCGACTACGCGGCCTATTTCCAGACCATCAAGCCCAAGACCCGCAAGAATATGCGCAATGCGCGCAACCGGCTGGAGCGCGATGGCGCGGTGACCCACCATGTCGCCGAAAATGCCAACGAAACTCTCGGCGTCATCGAACGCACCCTGTCGGGCCGGGCCGATCGCCTGCGCGACCAGGGCCTGACCTCGCGGGCCTTCCGCGACGCGGCGTTCACCACCTTCTGCCGGGGCATGGCACAGCGGGCTGACCTGCCGGTCATGGCCATGTCACTGCGCCACAATGGTGAGCCCATTGCAGAGCAGTGGGGGTTCGTCCACAAGCAGCGCTATTATGCCTTTGTCGCCTCGCGGGATTTTTCCAATTCCGACGAGAGCCCGGGCAAGCTGCACCTGGGCGAGGTCATCCATGCCTGCGCCGAGCGCGGGCTTTGCGGCGCCGATCTCATGGTGCCGGTCATGCCCTATAAGCTCACCTGGGCCACTGAAGTGGTTGATGTCAGGGATTATGCCCTGCCGGTGACCCCGCGCGGCCTTCTGGTGCTCCATGTCTGGGACCGGACCTTGCGTCCGCTGTTCAAGAAGGTGCTGCTCAACATGCCCAGGGGCCTGCGCAGTTTCGCCATGAAACTGGTCGGCCGCGGGCTTTGACAGACTTGCGCCTGCGCCTTCGGGATTCCATGCTTGGGCATGGCCATTGCCTCCAGACATAATGCGGCAGTAGCGGCGCTTGCCCTTACAGGCGCCGAATCCGTGCTCGAAATCGGCTGCGGGCACGGCGTGGCCGTGCGGCTGGTGCTGGACCAGCTCACATCGGGCACGATCACGGCGCTCGATCGCTCGGCCAAGATGATCGGCATGGCGGAGGCGGGCAATGCCCAGGCACTGGCTTCCGGCCGCCTGGTGACGCGGGCGGTGGCGCTTGAGGATGCCGATTTCGGTGCCGCCGCTTTCGACGCCATCTTTGCGGTCAATGTCGATTTCAACCTGCGGCTGGGTATGCGGTGGCCCGCCATGCTGAAAAGCCTGCTCAAGCCGGGTGGGCGTATCGTGCTCGCCTTCGATCCGCCGCCCGACAGCAGCAAGGGCCATGCTTTCGCCACACGCTCGCTGGATCGGCTGGCAGCGGCAGGTTTTACCACTGCCCTCCTGCCCGCTCATGGCAAGGTTACGATCATCCGCGCCGAATAAAACTGGGTTAATCTTTCCTTACCCATTCCGTCCTAGTCTTTCCCGATGCCGCGCTGGAGGGGGAAGCATGACGGCCAATACTGCGCGACGACTTGTGCCCGCGTACGACGACAGCCTGCATCACAGCGATATTGGTGATCGGGCGGGGCGGCTGGGCGTCGAGATTGCCGATGTCGCCGGGCTCATTGCCGACCTGTCCGCTATCGGCCGGCAGCAGGAGTTGCAGGTGGCGGCGGCTCGCAATGCGGCCGGCGAAATGAATGCGGCCGCCGGCCAGCTTGGTCGATCGATGACGACAACGCGCGCCGCCGCTGGCGAAGTGCGGGCCATTCTCAAGCAGAGCACGACGGCGGTGTCCGATGCGGTGACGCGCACTTCCGGCACGATGGCCGGTCTCAGCGATGGCGCCATGGCCATCAAGTCCACGCTCGATAGCGTGTCGGGTACGATCGGAAGCGTCGAGGCCGCCAGTGCCGCAATTGCCCAGATCGCGCGCGAGACCAAGCTGCTGGCGCTCAATGCTTCGGTCGAGGCAGCGCGGGCCGGCGAGGCGGGACGGGGCTTTGCCATCATCGCCAATGCAGTCAAAGGCCTGGCCGACCAGATTCATGGCTTTTCCAACCAGACCAGCGAGAACCTGGCACAGTTGAGCCAGGCACTTGGCGCGCTGGGCCAACAGGCCGGCGACAATGCCCAGGCGGCGCGACAGGCCATGGACGATTCCGGGGCGGCCGCGGCGGCCAGCTCAACCCTGGCGGAACTGGTGGGATCGGTCGATCGTCTCGTCACCGATATCGACGCGATGGCGCAGCCGGTCGAGCAGTCGGTTTCAGGGTTCGAGACCATGCAGGGCGAGCTGGCGGCGCTGGTGGAGGGGGTGACTGCGGGTCGTGGTCACCTGGCGCAGGCCGAAAAGCGCACCCAGTCCATCCTCTCCATTTCCGAGGAATTCATGCTCTTCCTCGTCGAGAGCGGCTTCGAGACGGCCGATGCTGGCGTCATCGACCTGGCACGAGCCAAGGCCGACGAGATTTCCGAGCTGTTCAGCGCGGCAGTACGGCGTGGCGAGATCAGCATGTCAGACCTGTTCGACGAGGCCTATCGCGACGTGCCCGGCACCGACCC
The DNA here is from genome assembly GCA_966192215.1 of uncultured Devosia sp. Lineage (GTDB taxonomy): Bacteria > Pseudomonadota > Alphaproteobacteria > Rhizobiales > Devosiaceae > Devosia. The sequence continues at coordinate 15,846 of CBIGSA010000040.1, forward strand.
CCAGCAGGTGGTGACGCGCTTCACCGGTTTTGCCGACCGCGTGCTGCCTGACGTGCAGGAGCCGGTATTGGGCTTCGACAAACGCATTGCCTTCTGCGCGGCGGTGGATCGCAACGGCTACCTGCCCACGCATAACGCCATCTATTCGCAACCCCAGGGGAGCGACCCGGTGTGGAACGCCGCCAATTGCCGCAATCGGCGCATCTTCAACGATCGCACGGGCCTTTCGGCCGGGCGCTCCACGCGCCCCTTCCTGCTGCAGACCTATCGCCGCGACATGGGCGGCGGACAGTTCGCGCTGATGAAAGACTGTTCGGCCCCGATCACGGTCAATGGCCGCCACTGGGGCGGCTTACGGGTGGCGTACAAGGTTTAGCCCGCCTTTCCTTGACTCCGCCGTCTCTTTCCCATACACGCTGGCCCATTCATCAGGCCTTGCTCCTGACCAGCCGACCGGGACCCCCAGTGGTATAAACCGATCCCGGAGGCCACCATCCGCCAGCGCGTTGCGCCCGCGGGTGGGTTTGGCGTTTGGACTGATGGATCCTATCTCTGCCGGATCGACCGGTGAGAACAAGGACGGACAATGTTTGAGAGCTTAAGCGACCGGCTTGGCAAAATCTTCGATGGGCTTCGTGGCCGCGGCGCGCTGAGCGCAGCCGACGTCGATGCCGCCATGCGCGAAATCCGCCGGGCGCTGATCGAGGCCGACGTTTCGCTCGAAGTGGTCCGCGCCTTCGTGGAGCAGGTCAAGGAGCGCGCTGTCGGCGCCGAGGTCACCCGTTCGGTGACACCGGGTCAGCAAGTGGTCAAGATCGTCCATGACGAG
>CBIGSA010000041.1:0-16589 GCA_966192215.1 uncultured Devosia sp.
TGCCTGCACGAAGTGAAGCTGATCGTCGACCTGATCTACCAGGGCGGCATCGCCAACATGAACTACTCGATCTCGAACACCGCAGAGTGGGGCGAGTACGTCACTGGTCCGCGCATCATCACCTCGGAAACCAAGGCCGAGATGAAGAAGGTGCTGCACGACATCCAGTCGGGCAAGTTCACGAGCGAGTGGATGCAGGAATACAAGGGCGGCGCTTCGCGCTTCAAGGCGACCCGCCGGCTCGCCGACGAGCACCAGATCGAAGAAGTCGGCGCGCGCCTGCGCGATATGATGCCCTGGATCAAGGCTGGTGCGCTGGTCGACAAGGCCAAGAACTAAACAACGGACATGCGGCGGCCGGGGGAAACCCCGGCCGTTGTGCTTTCGGCCATGCGCATCGTTCCGGTAGCCCAGATCGACATTATGAGCGTGCCCGGCCTATGGCCGCTGAGCGAAAGCCAGCGCGCGGCCGTGGCTGACTATTGGCGCGGTGCGACCGCAGCCAATCCGCATCTATGGGATGGTCGCATATTGGGGCTTTCGGCGCCCGGTGGCGGTATGCTCTCAGCAGAAACTGGCGTGTTCCGTGCCGAGGCGCGGGAGGATGCCTATTCGGCCTTCATGCTGTGGCGCCAGCAGGGCTTTCCCGAAATCGGCATCTGCCACGCTTTCGGCTGGGCACTGATTGTCAGCAGCGACAATGCGCTGATCTACGGCGTCATGGGCGGGCAGACGGCCAATGCCGGAAGGGTCTATCCCCCTGGTGGATCTCTGGAGCCGCGCGATGTGTTGCCCGATGGCCGGGTCGACGTGCCCGGCTGCATCGCGCTGGAACTGGAAGAGGAAACCGGCCTGCGTCTCGACGAGGCTATGGTCGGCGGCATGGTCGTTGTCTTCGACGGTCCGCGGCTGTCCTTCGGGCAGGTCTTCCGCTTTGCCGAACCAGCCGGGCAGCTTGCCGCGCGCATCCGCGCCAATCTCGACCGACAGGAGCATCGTGAACTGGCCGATATCGTCGTCCTGCGCTCCCGTGCCGATGCCGAACGGGCAGGGGCCGTCCCCTACGCGGTGGCCGTGGCCGAAGCGTTCTTTGCCGGTACCCTTCTGCCCGAACCCAACTTGGTCTAGAACCTGACGCGGACGCAGAGTCGAGGGAGGGCGCGATGGGCTTGCCGGCATTTCCGGTTGAGGGCGGTTGCCAGTGTGGTGCGGTGCGCTATCGGCTCAAGGCGAGCCCACTCACCGTCTATAATTGTCATTGCAAGGACTGCCAGCGCTATTCCGGCGCGGCATGGTCCATGTCCATGATCGTCCGCGATGGGGATTTCGAAGTCCTCTCCGGCGAGGTTGAGCGCTACGACCGTCGGGCCGATAGCGGCAATGTCATCGCCATGAACTTCTGCCGCCATTGCCACACCTGGCTGTGGAACGATCCGCCTTCGGGTGGGATCAAGGTGCTGCGGGCTGGGTCGCTGGACAATATGGACTGGACGCGGCCGGTGGGAAATATCTGGACCGACAGCAAGGCCGCTTGGGTGGAGATCGATCCGGCCCTGACCAACTTCAGCAAGGGCATTGCGGACCGCACGCCGCTCTTTGATGCCTGGACCCGTTCGCAGCAGGACTGACAGATGACCATCGAAGACGATATTGCCCGCGTGAAGCGCCAGGAGGCCGAACTCGTCCTGCCCGAATTCGACGAGGCCGTGGCCTTCGCCATTGGCTCGTCCATCCGCGAGCGCGCGCTGGCCGAAGGCCTGTCGCTGGTGGTCGATCTGCGCACCTGGGACCGGCAGATGTTCTTCTCGGCCACAGCAGGTACCAGCGCCGACAATGCCGAATGGGTACGCCGTAAGATCAATTCCGTGCGCCGTTTCCAGCGCGCCAGCTACCGGCTGGTGCTGGAGCGGGGCGAGGCGCCGTTCAGCGTGCAATCGGGCGCCGATCCGGCCGATTATGTCATTGCCGGCGGCGGCTTTCCTATCAGGGTCAAGGGCGCGGGCATTATCGGGTGCCTCACCATTTCGGGTCTGCCGGGCCGCAGCGACCACGGTGTTGCCGTCGCAGCGCTCTGCGACCATCTCGGGCTCGACCGGGCCGAATACGCCCTGCCGGTAGAATAGGGGTCGATGTGAAGCTCAACTATCTGCTGCTGGACGTCTTCACCCGCGAGCGGCTCAAGGGCAACCAGCTTGCCGTCGTCTGCAAGGCCGATGGCCTGCTCGATGGGGAGATGCAGGCGATCGCCCGCGAGTTCAACCTCAGCGAGACGGTATTCCTCCTCAAGCCACAGGCCGAGCGGAACACCGCCGCCATCCGAATTTTCACGCCGCATGCCGAACTGCCTTTCGCGGGTCACCCCACGGTAGGTGCCGCTGTGGTGCTCGGGCTGCAGAACAAGGTCAGCGCCGTACGGCTCGAGGAGAAGGTTGGCCTCATCACGGCTTTGTTCGAAAAGGCCGACAAGCGCTCGGGCGAGGCCCGTTTCGCGCTGCCGCGCCTGCCGTCGCGCATTGCGCCGCTCACCGACAAGCTGGGCATGGCCCAGGCACTGGGTATCGATGTTGAGGATATCGGCTGCGACGTCTATGAACCTGCGGTGTTTTCGGCCGGGGTGACCTTTCATCTGGTGCCGGTGCGCGATGCCAAGGTGCTGCGCAAGATCAAGGTCAACCAGGCGATCTGGAACAAGGTCTTCAGCCATGATCACCACTCGGCCTATGTGTTCACGCTGACGCCTGATGAGCCGGGCAATGACCTGGCGGCGCGCATGTTCGGCATGGATATCGGCGAGGACCCGGGCACTGGTTCTGCTGCCGCGGCGCTGATCGGTCTGCTGGCTGAACATACCAACCTGGCGACCGGACAGGCGGACTTCGTGCTGCGCCAGGGCCATGAGATGGGCCGCCCCTGCCGCATCACCATCCAGTTGCGCAAGGACCAGGACGTGCTGATCCATGGCGGCATTGGCGGCGACGCGGTGATTGTGGCCGAGGGCGTGCTCGATCTCGAGGCATGACGTCTGCTCCGACCCGTGCTAGCGTCCCTACGGGGACTTGCAGCAAGGGAGGGGCGATCGGTGGATATCGTCATCAATCTACTTATCTGGGCGCATGTCATGGCTTTCGTTGCCGGCGGCGCCAATTCGGTGGTTGTACCGGTGATCACGGCGCGCCTGCCCGGCGCGACGGCGGATGCGCGTGACGGGTATTATGCCGTCATGAACAGGCTGGCCCAGGTCGGCAAGGGCGCCATGGGCGTGCTGCTGGTCAGCGGGCCGTTGATCCTCTGGCTCAAATATGGCGGGCTCGGCGGCGCCGGCGTCTGGTTCTGGATCAAGATGGCGCTGATCGTGGTGATGCTGGCGGCCATCATCTATGGCGGCACCCAGTTCAAGCGGGCACAATCCGGTGACGCAGCCGCTGGCGAGCGGGCGGCAGTGGCCCACAAGGTGACAGGCCTGGCCTTTGCCGGGGTAATCCTGGCGGCGGTGTTTGCCTTCTCCTGAGCGGGTGCCGGCAAGAAAAAATCAAACATGTGTCGCTGCTCGGGCTTGCACGGCGCCGCAGTTTCACGCATTCTTGCTGCAAATCGGGACTGAATCCATGCAGCGCAAGCGCGCAATTGCCATCGCCGTCGCCCAACGCCAGGAGCGCAGCCGCGCCCTGATGCTTGCTGCCGGCCTGCTTTTGCTGCCTGCTGCGCTTCTTCTCCTTCTTATCAGCCCCTGATCACCGGCAGCTCGAACGAGCGGGTCGTCAGGGGATAGTGCCATAAGCCGAACAGCAAATGTCCGGCCTGCAGAGCCATCGACTCTGGGCCGACCGATAGGATGATAGAGAAATGCCCGCCGCCTCCGACACCAACAAAGACCGCGTCTTCATCTTCGACACCACCCTGCGCGACGGCGAGCAATCGCCCGGCGCCACCATGACGCTGGAAGAAAAGCTGCAGGTCGCTGAAGCCCTCGACGACATGGGCGGCGACATTATCGAGGCCGGCTTCCCCATTGCCTCCAATGGCGATTTCGAAGCCGTTGTCGCCGTCGCCAAGCATGTCAAACGCTCGACTGTAGCTGGCCTGGCCCGCGCCATATCGGCCGATATCGACCGGGCCGGCGAAGCCGTGCGCCATGCTCGCCGAGGCCGCATCCACACTTTCGTTTCCACCTCGCCGATCCATCTGGCCCACCAGATGAAGAAGACCGAGGACGAGGTGATCGAGATCATCGCCCGCACCGTGGCGCAGGCGCGCAACCTGATCGACGATGTGGAATGGTCGGCCATGGATGCCACCCGCACGCCGCTCGAATTTCTGAAGCGCTGCGTCGAAACCGCCATCAAGGCTGGCGCGACGACGATCAACCTGCCCGATACGGTGGGTTACGCCGTGCCCGACGAGCATGAAAAGATGTTCCGGGATATCATCACGCAGGTCCCGGGCGCCGACAAGGCGATCTTCTCGGCCCATTGCCATAACGACCTGGGCCTGGCCGTCGCCAATTCACTGGCCGCTGTTCGTGGCGGCGCGCGCCAGGTGGAATGCACCATCAATGGGCTGGGCGAACGCGCCGGCAATGCCGCGCTCGAAGAGATTGTCATGGCCCTGCGCACTCGCGCCGACGCCATGCCCTATCACACCGAAATCGAGACGACCCATCTGGCCCGCGCCAGCAAGATCGTTTCGGCGGCCGCCAATTTTCCGGTGCAGTATAACAAAGCCATCGTGGGCAAGAATGCCTTTGCGCATGAAAGCGGCATCCACCAGGACGGTATGCTGAAAAATGCCGAGACTTACGAGATCATGACGCCGGCCAGCGTGGGCATCAAGGAAACCACCCTGGTCATGGGCAAGCATTCGGGCCGCGCCGCCTTCAAGGACAAGCTGCGCGAGCTGGGCTACGAACTGGGCGACAATGCCTTCCAGGAAGCCTTCGTGCGTTTCAAGGACCTGGCCGACCGCAAGAAGCATGTCTATGACGCCGATATTGTCGCCCTCGTCGATGACGAAGTCGGCTCGGTGGGCGACCGCATCAAGCTGGTCGACATGGAAGTCGTTTCCAAGACCGGCGGCGTGCACAAATGCACCATGACACTCTCGATAGACGGCGAGGAATCCAGTGTGGTCTATGAAGGCACCGGGTCGGTCGACGCCATTTTCAGCGCCATCAAGGCCGGCGTCGGGCAGGAGCCGCATCTGGTGCTCTACGCAGTGGATGGCGTCACCGGTGGCACCGACGCACAGGCCAGCGCCCATGTGCGCCTGGAAATGAACGGCCGCATCGTCTCCGGCAATGCCGCCGAGCCCGATACGCTGGTGGCTTCGGCCCGCGCCTATCTCAATGCCTATAACCGCCTGCTGATCGACCGTGGTGCTTCAGCGCAAGGTGCGATGGCCGGCTGAGGTCTAATTCGGCCCTTGGGCTCGCCCCCGGGGCCGTTTCCACCTACCGGTTCAGTTCCGCCAACACTTCGCCCAGCGCCTGGTCGAGCAGGGCGCGGTCGGCATCGGTACCGGCGCTGATGCGAATGCAGCGGTTCAGGCCGGTCACCACGGGCTTGCGAACGAAGACGCCGCGCGCCGCCAGCCCATCGAGAATAGCCTGGGCATAGGGGCCGTCGCGACCGCAATCGACCGCGACGAAATTGGTCGCTGTCGGCAAGGGGATGAGCCCATGCCGCGCGGCAATGGCCGCCGTTTCCTCGAGCGCCTGGCGCACCTCGGCCAGCGACTGGTGCAGAAAGGCGGTGTCGGCCAGCGCGGCGATGCCGGCGGCCTGCGCCACATTGCTGATGCCGAAATGGTTGCGGATGCGGTTGAAGGCGGCAATGTTGCGCGCTTCGCCGAATACGTAGCCCACCCGCGCGCCGGCCAGGCCATAGGCCTTGGAGAAGGTGCGCATGCGCAGCAGGTTCGGCCGGTCCATGTCGAAGGCGGGCAGGGTGCCCGGTGGCGCGAATTCGCCATAGGCTTCGTCCAGCACGATCATCGTGGTGTCCGGCACGGCGGCGATGAAGCGCTCTACCGAGGCGGCGTCCCACCAGCTCCCCATCGGATTGTCGGGATTGGCGAGATAGACCATGGAGGCCTGCGTCTCGCGCGCGGCGCGGGCCAGCCCGTCCACGTCCTCGCGGTCCCCGATATAGGGCACGGTGTGCATCCGCGCGCCGTAGCCTTGGATGTGGTAGTTGAAGGTGGGGTAACCGCCCAGCGATGTGACGACTGTGCTGCCGGGGGCTGCGAACAGGCGCACCGCCATGCCCAGGATGGCGTCCACGCCTTCGCCGGGCATCACGTTGGCAAAGGGAATACTAAGATGGGCGGCAATGGCCGTGCGCAGGTCATGGTTTTCCGGGTCGCCATAATGCCAGCTCTCCCGCGCGGCGGCCGTCATCGCCGCCAGCACCGAAGGCGCGGGGCCGAACGGGCTTTCATTGGCGCCGATCCGGGCGCGCAGAGGAACGCCACTGCGCCGGGCAATGGCTTCCGGGCCGACAAAGGGCACGGTTTCGTCGAGGCCGGCGGCAATGGGCGACAGGGAGGGACGGGGCACTGGCTGCGACTCGCTGTTTTTTTGACCGGCTATCCTAGTCAGGCCCGCCGCCGAGCGGGAAGCGATTCTGCGGCCGGAGCGTGATCTGGCTAGGCAATTTTTGCCCTGATTCTGCCCCTTTCCGGCCGTTTCGCCAATCCTGACGAAAATGGGGCGGGCTTTTGCACAGGCCGCCAACACGGCCCCGGCGCCGCGCGCCCACGGAAACAGGGGCTTTCCAGCAAGTCATGCAGATCGATGGCTTTTGAATCAAAGGCGAGGCGTTCCAGCAAGGTTGAGGAAGGCATGCGCGATCACCCTTTTGCTCGCGTCACACCTCCCTGGCGCTCCCAAAAATCTGATTCTCTATCAAGGAGCCTCGTGCCATGCCGCCCACCTACGTTCTCGCCCGGGATCACCTGCAGCGCGCCGCGACGATCCTGCAGGGCGTGGATAGCCGATCGCGCCAGTTGCGCTACATTATCGAACGCACCATCAGCCTTATGGACGAAACGCGGCCAGAGCCGGCGCCTCGGGCCAGCAATGTCCTGGACTTCGCCAGCTTCCGCGAAAGCCGGGCCAATTTCGATTGAGAAACCGGGCGCTGGCAGCACCAAACCTGCCAGCGCGCCCTCTTCATGTTCCCGCCTGAGTTTCCGGACTCGGATTGGCCGGATCGGGCGTCACTGTAATTCCGGCCTTGTCGGCCTTGCTGCCGGTCAATTCGCGGTTGAGCGCGATCTTGGCCTCCTCGGTCAACGCATAGAGCGTTTCCAGGTAATCTGGTGTGGCGACCCAGGCGCGCAACTGCATGTTCACCGCCGCGCCGGAAAAGCTTTCCACATGCACATTGGGCGCCGGATCGGCCAGCACCCGTTTGTCGGCACCGGCGATGCGCAGCAGGATATTGCGCGACTTGGCGATGTCGATGCTGTCGGGGACGCTTACATTGACGTCGATGCGCCGGCGCGGTTCGCGGCTGTGATTGGTGATGGCCGAAGCCCAAAGCTTCTGGTTGGGCGTGAAGATATACAGCCCGCTCGACGAGCGTAGCCGCGTGCCGAACAGGCCGATTTCCACCACGACGCCCGCCACGCCATCCCCCTGAATGAATTCGCCGATGGCGATGGGCCGCAGCCAGATCAGCATGATACCGGCCGCGATATTGGCCAGGGTGCCCTGCAGCGCCAGCGCGATGGCCAGGCCCGCCGCGCCGAGTACGGCCAGGATCGAGGCGTTGGACACGCCGAGCAGGTTGAGCGCTGTCACCAGCGCGAAGATGATGATGCCGTAGCGGGCCACCTGCGACAGGAGCGGGGCGAAATTTTTGTCCACGCCATAGGCGCGTGGCAGCAATTCCCTGATCGCCCGCGAAGCCAGCCGGGCGAGGTACCAGCCGAGCACCAGAATGGCGGCCGCGGTGAGCAGGCTGACGGCATTGTCGCCCAGCCAGGCCAGGGGTGTGGTCAGAAATCCGGAATTCGTCATGTCCCACCAATTCATTGGCGCAATCGGCGCCTGCGTCACTCTAGCAAACCTCCAATGCGAGGAAAGGTGTGCCGAGGTGCTAGACAGGGTGGAATCCCTTTGATAGAGAGGCGCCACTTTGGTGCCGGGCCGCAAGGCCGACGGGTGCATAGCTCAGATGGTAGAGCAGCTGACTCTTAATCAGCGGGTCCAAGGTTCGAGTCCTTGTGCACCCACCAAAGTTTCCGACAGATCAGGCATTTGCGTACCGCTTCAGGCGGGTATCGCCTTTTCCGGCCCGTTGAGGCACATTCCTCCGGCGGCGATCTGGAGAAGAAAAATGCGTTTTGCTGTCTTCACGTCCTTGCTCATTTTCGCTGTCGCGCCGGTTGCGGCGCAGGACATGCCATCCGGATTCAACAAATGCCTGGCGTGCCACGCCATCGGCGAGGGCGCGGCGCACAAGGTGGGGCCACAGCTCAACGGCGTGCTAGGCCGGCCGGCGGCCAGCCAGGACGGCTATTCCTATTCCCGTAGCATGCAGGACGCGCAGGCCGACGGGCTCGAATGGACCCGCGAAACGCTGACGCTCTATCTCAAGCGACCCAGGCACTTCCTGCCGGGCACCAGCATGAGCTTTGCCGGCATAGCCCGGCGTGCCGAGATCGACCAGGTCATCGATTACCTCGCCAGCTTCGATGCGAATGGTGCCCCCGTAGCACCCTGAGCCGGCGCCAACCTGTCGCCAGCCTGTCAACGCGCGGGCGGATAAAGAGAAATTCTCAGACTTTGGTCGGTCCCTGTCGTGTTTCGCTTTGCAGCGGGATGCCGGGGCGTTATAGGGCGACCATCTCTTTCGTCCAGCCGAGGATTGCTACATGTTCGATCCGAGTTTCCTGAGTTCGCTTGTCCAGGTCATCCTTATTGACCTGGTCCTGGCGGGCGACAATGCGGTGGTCATCGGCTTGGCTGCTGCTGGTCTGGCCTCGGATGTGCGGCGCAAGGCAATCCTCATCGGCATCATTGCCGCGACGCTGCTGCGCATCTTCTTTGCGCTCATCACCACGCAATTGCTGGCGCTGGGCGGCGGCCTGCTCATCGCGGGCGGTGTGCTGCTGCTTTATGTCTGCTGGAAGATGTTCCGCGAACTCACCGTCTCGCAGGCTGAAGAGCACGAAGCGCAGGAAGCGCTGGAAGACACTGACAAGAATGCCGACGGCACAGTGGCCGGCAAGGCGCCGCGCAAGACGCTGCGCCAGGCGGTGCTCCAGATCATCATTGCCGACGTCTCCATGTCGCTCGACAATGTACTGGCCGTGGCCGGCGCGGCGCAGCACCATTTCGAGGCGCTGATCATCGGTCTCGGCCTCTCGGTTGTGATGATGGGCGTTGCCGCCACTTTCATCGCCGGCCTGCTGCACAAACACCGCTGGATCGCCTGGCTCGGCCTAGTCATCATCCTCTTCGTGGCCATCCGCATGACGCTCGAAGGGCTCGGCGCCTTCGTCGCCATCCCGGAAATCCCCTTTGTCTATACGCCCCATGCCGTTGGTGAAGCTGCGGCGGCCGCCCATTAGCCTTTGGTAACCACGGGCCAAGTTTTGCGGCATTTGCCCTGCCGCAATAGGGATTTGCTCACCTCACGGGTCTAGCTTCCCGCTCATGTTATTGAGCGGGAAGTAGGCTTTGATGTCCGTTATCGCTGATCGACTGGTCCACGCGGACAATGCCGGCCGCCGGGTGGGGCGTACCGCAGGCGCCGCGACGCCCCGGCTGGAAACCCGCATCATCGACGGTGCCGAGTGGGATCGGACCATTGCCGGCTTCGACGAGGTTTGCCAGGAGCAGATGCATGCTTTCGCGGTGACGCGCTGGCCTTCGGTCAAGCAGGAGCCCATGTTGTTCCTGCTCGATGGCGAAGTGGTTGGCGGCGCCCTCATCATGGTTCAGCCGCTGCCGCTCGGGCTGGCGCGGATCGCGGTATCGAAATGGGCGCCGATGCTGAAGGACGCTTCCCGCCCCGATGCTGAAGCCATCCATGCCGGCATGGCCGAAGCCATGGTGGCCGAATATGCCAATGGTCGCGGGCAGATGCTGTCAGTGCTGCCGCGCGCTTCCATCGACACGGTCAATCGCGAATATGAGCGCCTTGTGGCCCGCGGCTTCAAGCGGGGTTCCGAGCTGGGTTTTCCAGATCGCTATATCGTCAACCTGCGCCTGACCGACGAGGCGCAGCGCAAGAGCTTCCACCAGACCTGGCGGCGCCAGCTCAACAAGTCGGAAAAGGCGGGCCTCACCTTCGAGCATGCCGGTCCCGACCGGATCGCCGATTTCGAAACGCTCTATACGGCAATGACCGATCGCAAGCAGTTCTCGGATCATTCGGCCTATGAGACCGTGCCGGCGCTGATGAATGTCGAGGTGCCCGAACTGCGGCCCGAACTGTTCTTCGTGCGTCATGAGGGCGAGCTGGTGGCTGGGGCCCTGATCTTCAAGGCGGGCGATAGGGCCGTCTATCTCTATGGCGCCACCAACGACAAGGCCTTGCCGCTGCGGGCCGGCTATTTCATGCACTGGCACATCATCCGCTGGCTGCGCGACAATACCAGGGCTACCTGGTACGACCTTGGCGGCACCGATGGTTTCCAGGGCCTGCACCAGTTCAAGAAGGGCATGGTCGGCGATGCCGGCGTCATCCGCCCCGTGCCGCCCGTCGCCAATTATGCCAGCCGCAAGCTGGCCTATCTGCTCGGTACCGGCGCTTTCGTCGCCCGCGACGCGCTCTATGCCGTCAGGCGCATCATTGCCGGCTGGCGCAATCCCAAGACCCGGGCGACGCAGACCAGGGCCGGCGGCCATGAGGTTGCCCAATGAGCATCCCTCGGCGCCTAGCCTCTCAGTCGACAATTATCTTCGGTGCTCGGCTGGCCGGCGCCGGGCTCGTCTTTCTGGTTCAGGCACTGATTGCCCGCATATGGGGCGCCGAGCTGCTGGGCGAATATCTGCTCGTCGTCGCCACGGTGAACCTGATCGCGGTGGTCATGCCGCTGGGCTTTCACACGGTGGGCACCTATTTCGCCGCCGAGTACCGGGCGCGCGGCGAGCGCCGGCAATTCATCATCTTCATCGTCAGGGCCTATGGCCATGTCGTCGGCGCGCTGGCGCTGCTCCTGCTGCTGGGGCATCCAGTGCTCGACCTGCTGGGGCAGGGCGGGAGCGTGCTGGCCGACCACTTCATCCCGGTGGCCCTGCTCGCCTTCGCCACCGCCATGGTCTATGTCAACGGCGCGCTGCTGGTCGGGCTCAAGCGCCCGTTTGCCGGCTTTTTCGCCGATACGATGTTCCGCCCCATCGTCGTCATCGCGGCCTTTCTCGCCACGATGAGCTTTGCCGTGCCGGCGGAGGGCTTTTCGGCCATGCTCTGGGCCGTTGCTGTTGGTTATGTGGTGATCGCGCTGGTGCATTTCGCCTTTGTCGTCACCTCGCTCGACCGCATTCCCGATACGGCCGCGCCGCGCCCGTCGGAAGGCGCCCGCTGGTGGCGCTTTGCCCTGCCGTGGGTGCTGATTTCGCTGGCCACCGACTTCTTCTTCGATATCGATCTGCTGTTGCTCAGCCACACGCTCAGCCGCGAGGAACTGGCCATATTCGGCATCTGCACCCGCATCTTCTCGCTGATTTCCTTCGCCGTGGCGGCCGTCTATGCAGTCACCTTGCCCGACATGTTCGAGAGCGAGGCCAATGCCGATCGCGAGGCGTTCAAGCGCAAGGTCGGCGATGCCAATTTCGTCGCAAGCATCATCTCCGTCGTGCTGTTCGGCGGCATAGCCGTCGCGGGGCCGTTCGCGCTGATGCTGTTCGGGCCGAGCTTTTCGGCCGGCGCGGCGCCGCTGGCCGTGCTGTCGCTGGCCTTGGTCGTGCGCTCGGTGATGGGGCCGGCCTCGCTGGTGCTCTCCATCCACGACCGGCCCTATGCCAGCCTGCCCTCGGTGGCGCTGGGCGTGGCGACGCTGGTGGCCTGCAACTGGGTGCTGGTACCACGCTTCGGGCTGATGGGCGCGGCGCTTTCGGCCATCATCGCCATTACCATCTGGTCGGTCGGCCTGTGGTGGGTCGCCCTGCGCACGGCCAAGCTCGACGTGTCAATCCTGCAGTGGTTCCGTGCCCGCCGCGCCGCGGCGGTACCGGCGGCGTAGGCTAGGCCGCCGCAAGGCCCAGTCGGCGCTTCAACAGGCCCAGCCGGCCGATATTGGCGCCGCTGTCATAGTCCTCGGTCACCTTGGTATAGGGCTTTTCGATCAGCAGGTAGTCCTGCCCGAAAATGTGCTTCTCCAGCAGGCACGTCTCCTTGTAGCCGTAACGCTTGAGCAGCATGCGGGCGACCTCGTTTTCCGGTCGCACGAAAGTATAGGCCTTGTGGAAGCGCCCGTTGTCCCAATGCGCGTCGAATTCGCGCATGCCGAACATGCCCAGCTTGGTCTGGCGGTGGCTGGGGAACACCCAGCTCCAGTAGCGGAACACCGCGCCGCATTCGGGGCCTGAGACCATGGCGCCGCCCGGCACGCCATCGGCACACATGATCATGATGTGCCAGGGGTCGAGTGCCAGCAGCGTGCGCAGGAAATTCTTGTTGAGTCGCCCGGTTTCGTGCGCCTTGAAGCGGTCGCTGTAGAATTCGGACGTTTCGATCACGTCCATCAGCTCGCGGTGGATCAGATCAATATCGGCCGGGTTGGCGGCGCGGATCGTCATCTCGGCCATGGCGGCCCTCCCTTTGCTGCTGCGATCATAGCAAATGGCGGCAGGTGTCCGAAGCAGACTAGGGCAGGGCAGTTAATGGGCGGTGGCCGACTGCGTACCCATTAAGTCGCAGAGTCAAGGCCTTGCCCGGCGCGGGGTGGGTGATTAGAACGGGACCGGGAGAGATAAGGGAGGATAGTATGAGCGAGCAGCTCGTATTCCAGCCAAGTGCGGCTGCGATCGCACGCACCCGGACCACCAAGGCCCAGTATGACGAGATGTATGCGCGCTCGATCAGCGACCCCAACGGGTTCTGGGCGGAGCAGGCCAGGCGGCTCGACTGGGTGAAGTTCCCCACCAGGATCAAGAATACCAGCTACGCCTATCCCGATATCTCGATCAAATGGTTCGAGGACGGCATTCTCAATGTCTCCTACAACTGCCTCGACCGGCACCTGGCGACGCGCGGCGACCAGACCGCCATCATCTGGGAAGGCGATACGCCCGGTACCGACGGCAAGGTAACCTATCGGGAATTGCATGACCGCGTCTGTCGCTTCGCCAATGTGCTCAAGGCCAATGGCGTCAAGAAGGGCGACCGCGTCACCATCTATATGCCGATGATCATCGATACGGCCGTGGCCATGCTGGCCTGTTCGCGTATCGGGGTGGTACATTCGGTGATCTTCGGCGGTTTTTCGCCGGATTCGATCGCCGGCCGCGTCAGCGATTGTGGCAGCCGCATCATCCTGACGGCCGACGAAGGCCGGCGCGGCGGCAAGACCGTGGCGCTCAAGAAGAATGTCGATGATGCCCTGGCCAAGGTCGGCGGTGTCGATCGCGTCATCGTGGTCAAGGTCACTGGCAATCCGGTGAACATGGAGCCGGGTCGCGACGTCTGGTACCATGACGAAGTCGCCAAGGTGGATGCCGACTGCGCTCCTGAGCCTATGAGCGCGGAAGATCCGCTCTTCATCCTCTATACGTCCGGTTCCACCGGCAAGCCCAAGGGCGTGCTGCATACCACCGGCGGCTACCTGCTCTGGGGTTCGCTGACCCACGAGCTGAGCTTCGACTACCGCGATGGCGAAGTGTTCTGGTGTACGGCCGACGTGGGCTGGGTCACCGGCCACACCTATATCGTCTATGGCCCGCTGGCCAATGGTGCCACCACGCTGATGTTCGAGGGCATTCCGAGCTATCCGGATGCCTCGCGCTTCTGGCAGGTGGTGGAAAAGCACAAGGTCAACGTGTTCCACACCGCGCCCACCGCGATCCGCGCGTTGATGGGGGCCGGCTCCGAATTCGCCGACAAATACGAGATGCCGACGCTGCGCCTCCTTGGCACGGTGGGCGAACCGATTAATCCGGAAGCCTGGCTCTGGTATCACAAGCATGTCGGCAAGGGCCGCTGCGAGATCGTCGATGCCTGGTGGCAGACCGAAACGGGCGGGCACATGATTGCGCCTTTCCCCGGCGCTATTCCCACCAAGCCAGGCTCGGCCACCAAGCCCTTCTTCGGCGTGCAGCCCGTCGTGCTGTCGCCCGAAGGCGTGGTGCAGGGCGAGACCAAGGCCGAGGGCGTGCTGGCCATCAAGGATAGCTGGCCGGGCCAGATGCGCACCGTCTATGGCGATCACCAGCGGTTCATCGACACCTATTTTACCCAGTACAAGGGCTATTATTTCACCGGCGACGGCTGCCGCCGCGACGAGGATGGCTGTTAATGGATAACCGGCCGCGTCGATGATGTGCTCAACGTTTCGGGCCACCGTCTCGGCACGGCCGAGGTGGAAAGCGCACTGGTCAGCCACCCCAAGGTCTCCGAGGCCGCCGTGGTGGGCTACCCGCACGACGTCAAGGGGCAGGGCATCTATTGCTATGTCACGCTGATGGCAGGCGAGGCCAGCGACGATGCCCTCAAGACCGAACTCAAGAACTGGGTCCGCAAGGAAATCGGACCAATCGCGACGCCGGATCTGATCCAGTGGGCACCGGGCCTGCCCAAGACGCGCTCGGGCAAGATCATGCGCCGCATCCTGCGCAAGGTGGCCGAGAATGACTTTGGTTCGCTGGGCGATACCTCGACCCTGGCCGATCCGGCGGTGGTGACCGACCTGATCGAAAACCGGCAGAACCGCGAGCCTGAAACGAGTCGCGGGCGGGGAGCCCAAGATCCCCGCCCGCTTAAAGGCAACGGCTTCATGGGTTGAAGGTTGAAAACGACCCATGCTCCAAGTCGCCGTGGCCCTTGTGGCACAGGGCCGACTCCGGCGCATCCCCCAAATGGGGGTAGCGTATGGTATTGACGAGGCGCCTGCCATTGAATCGGCGGCATTTGCCGCGCATCGTCGCGGGCAGTGATTCTTGCCCGGACCGCCCCGTGACCCTTTCCCTTCGTCTCGCCGCCCTATTGGTTCCATTCCTCTTGCCCGGCTGGGCGCAGGCGCAGACGCTCGAACAGATGGCCGGCCAGATGATCGTGGTTGGCTTCCAGGGCGACGAGGCCGATGACGCTGATGTGGCCGATCTGCGCGACGACCTTGCCGCCGGCAGGCTGGGCGGCGTCATGCTGCTCAAGCTTAACGTCAAGAGCCTCGACGCGGTGGCGGAGATGAATGCTGCTTTCCGGGCCGCCTCGCCCGACCTGCCGCCCTTCATCACCCTCGACCAGGAGGGTGGGGCGGTCGAACGGCTGACCAAGGATGTCGGCTTCAAGGAAATCCCTAATGCCGCCGCCATCGCCGCCGCCGATACGCCTGAACAGGCCGAGGCGATTTATGGCAAAATGGCCATGTCGATTGCCGAGCTCGGTTTCACAGTCAATTTCGGTCCGGTGGCCGATATCAACCTCAATCCCGATAACCAAGTCATCGCTCGTTACGGCCGCGCCTTCAGCAGCGATGCGGCCGTGGTGGCGGCTTATGACGCGGCCTTTGTCCGCGCGCATCACGCAGCGGGCCTGCTGACCGCGCTCAAGCATTTCCCCGGCCATGGGTCTTCCACGGCCGACAGCCACGAAGGCTTCGTCGACATCACCCAGACCTGGCAGGAGATTGAGCTCGATCCCTATCGCTCGCTGATGGCCGATAATCTTGTCGACATGGTCATGGTCGGCCATCTCTACCATGCCGACTATTCCGATGCTGGCGCCCAGACACCGGCATCGCTCTCCGGGCAATGGATCACGGGCGTGCTGCGCGACGAACTGGGCTACGACGGCGTTGTCATCAGTGACGACCTCGAAATGGGCGCCATCCGCGATCATTTCACCCTCGAGCAGACCGTGACGCAGGCCGTCCGCGCCGGTATGGATGTGCTGCTCTTCTCCAATACGGCGAAGTATCGCGCCAGCCTCGGCCAGGAAATCCTCGACATCCTGCTGGCCGAAGCGGCCGCTGATCCGGCCTTCGCGGCGCGGGTCGAAGAAAGCTATGGACGGATCGTGAAGCTGAAGGGGCGGATTCGGTAGGCACGGTTTCCGTCTCCCCACGGTGTCATCCCGGCGCAGGCCGGGATCCATCCTGAGGGGTTTCAACGCTCATGGCGGGCTCAGTCATCTCAGGATGGATTCCAGCCTTCGCCGGAATGACATCGAGGTTGGGGCCGGAGTTTGCCAGGCTTTCCCCACCTTCTCGCCGCCAGCGGTTCCCTCCCGCTTCATCGCCAGATAAAGTGCGCCCCCACGCAGCAGGAGTGGTTGCTTGATGACCGATGATCGTGAAGTCCGGCAGGTCCGGGCGATGTTCATTTCGGACGTTCATCTCGGCATGAAACCGATTCGAACAGGACAACTGATCGAATTCCTGCGCGCGCATGATGCCGAGACCATCTATCTGGTCGGCGATAT
>CBIGSA010000042.1:0-16560 GCA_966192215.1 uncultured Devosia sp.
GCCGCACCGTTTGCATGCTTCTGGGCTATTCGTCCACCGGGCCCATCACCTGCTGGCGGAAACCATAGACTTTTCGCTCGCCCGACAGCGGGACGAGCCGCACCTCACGGGTCTGGCCGGGCTCGAAGCGCACGGCGGTGCCGGCGGCGATGTCGAGCCGCATGCCGCGCGTTGCCGCGCGATCGAAGCTGAGCCCGGCATTGGTTTCGAAGAAATGATAGTGCGAGCCGACCTGGATGGGTCGGTCGCCGGTATTGGCGACCTCGATGGTGATCTGCAGCGCACCGGCGTTCAGCTCGATCTCGCCGGATTTGGGGATGACTTCGCCTGGGATCATGGGTTTTTTCTCCTAGCGAATGGGCTGGTGGACGGTGACGAGCTTGGTGCCGTCGGGGAAGGTGGCTTCGACCTGCACATCGTGGATCATCTCGGCAATGCCGTCCATGACCTGGGTACGGGCGACGACATGGGCGCCGGCTTCCATCAGCTCGGCGACGGGCCGGCCGTCGCGGGCGCCTTCGACCACGAAATCGGTAATCAGCGCGATGGCCTCGGGATGGTTGAGCTTGACGCCGCGCTCCAGGCGCTTGCGGGCCACGATGGCCGCCATGGCGATGAGCAATTTGTCTTTTTCGCGGGGAGTGAGGTTCATGGTGGGTCCCTAGAGATGCCAGAGGCGCGGCAGCGTGCCGGCGCCGCTCAGTTCGGACAGGATTGGAACGATCAGCCGGCGCAGCGCAAGCCCGGTGCGGGCGAGGGCACGCAGGACGAGTCGCTCGCCAATGGCGCTGGCGGCAATGCGGCTATCGGCTGGCAGCACGTTGCGCAGACGGACGAGGGTGGCGGCGCATTTGTCGGCGGAGGGGGCGACATGGACAATGGTGGCGAAGGCCCGTTGACCTGATAGCAGCGAGAGGCCGTCGCGCTCCGCCATGGTGCCGCCCAGGCGCGTGGCCTCGGCGTGGATCAGCCTGCCATTGCGGCGGATGCGCCAGGTATCGCGCAGGCGAGCATCGAGCGCGGCTTCGCCCATGGCGTCGCGACCGAGCAGGACAGCTTCCACGGCCGTGAGGCTGGCACCATCGGCCAGCTCGATCTCGATGCGGCGATCGAGCTGGCTGGCGGCAAAGAGGATGGTTTCCTGCGGCAGCCAGTCAAGATGGGCGCCGGTGCCGATGGCGAGGCTGGTTTCCACGCGGGCAGCTCCGCCGATGGAGCGGTAGATGCGCTCGCAGGCCTGGGTGGTCAGGACCATGCGACCGCCCGGAGCGACCGTGGCGGACCATTGCATATGGTCGTCGCCGGTGAGGCCGCCGGCCGTGTTAATGAGCACTGCCTCCATGGCGGAGGAATGCGTATGGGGCAGACGGATCTTGGCGCAACCGTCCTGATAGAGCGTCGCCAGCCGGGTCGCGCCATCGCGCTGCAGGCTCGTTACGCCGCCGACTCCGCGTGCGCGCTGCAAGACGTGGCCCGGTGCGGGACTTGTCGCTTCTGCGGGTTTTTCGGCAACGATTGTCACGAAAGGACGTTTCCTAAGCGAGCAGATGCTCATTCATTGAGACATTACAGAAGGCTATTAAAATGCACATCAAAACCATTGCTTCTGCTATTGCCCTTACCGCTGCCCTTGGTTTCAGCGGCTATTCCTATGCCCAGACCATGATCGGCAACCAGAATGTTTCTGAGGCCGACATGGAGCGGGTGAAGGTCTATTGCGAAGACCTGCAGACCGCTGAAAACCAGGCCGTGGGTACCGTGGACGCGAATGACGATGCCGAAAACTCGGCTGTCGACGATTCGGGGTCCGAGGATCCGGCCGATCCGGTCACCGAGGAGCCCAATCCCGATGAGGATCCGGAAGCCGATGTCGGCTCGGTGGATCTCGATGCCATCACGCTCGAGAACTGCATCGAGGCTGGCTTTATCGAGGCCACTCCGTAATCCTTCCTCGTTGTTGAAACGCCCGGCTTTTGGTCGGGCGTTTTGCATTGCTAGACCATGAGATGCCGGCGGACTTCGGGCAGGTCGAGATCGCTGGCAGGACCGGTATGCTGGATCTCGCCGCGGTCCATCACATAGATATCGTCGGCGATTTCGCGGCAGAAATCGAGGAACTGCTCGACCAGGAGAATGGTCATGCCCTTCTCGTCGCGCAGGAATTGCAGGGCGCGGCCGATATCCTTGATGATCGAGGGCTGGATACCCTCGGTGGGTTCATCGAGCACCAGGACCCTGGGTCGGGTGACCAGCGCACGGCCAATGGCCAATTGCTGTT
The DNA here is from genome assembly GCA_966192215.1 of uncultured Devosia sp. GTDB lineage: Bacteria > Pseudomonadota > Alphaproteobacteria > Rhizobiales > Devosiaceae > Devosia. Next base: position 2,279 of record CBIGSA010000042.1, read on the forward strand.
GCTGGCCACCCGAGAGGTCACCGCCGCGCCGGCCCAGCATGGACTTGAGCACGGGGAATAGCTCGAAGATGTAGGATGGAATGTTCTTGTCGGCGCGCGGCAGGCCGGCATAGCCGGTTTCGAGGTTTTCCCTGACCGTCAGCAGGGGAAAGATTTCGCGTCCCTGCGGCACGTAGCCGATGCCCATGCGGGCGCGCTTGTATGGCGGGGCTTTTTTCAGGACTTCGTCGCCGAAGGTTATGTCGCCCGCGCTGATATTGTTGATGCCAGTTATGGCGCGGAGCGTGGAGGATTTACCCACGCCGTTGCGACCGAGAACGGCGGTGATGCGGCCGGGCCTGCATTCGATCGACACCGCCTTCAGGGCCTGGGCGGCACCGTAATGCAGGTCGATGGCATTGATGGACAGGGATGTCATTGCTGGTCCTAGTGCGCGAGGGCGGTCTGGAGCATTTCGACGGCGAGTTTCTGGGCCGGTGCCGCCCCCGGCGCTGCCATGCGAACGGCCGTCGCCATGGCGACGAGATGCCGGCGCTCGTCGAGGTTGAGACTGTCACGCCAGAGCTGCCTGAAGCGTCGCACGCAATCGCGGGCGTCGATGACGCTGCGCATTGCCCAGGCGGCGTAGGCCATGACTTCATCCAGGTCGTCCGGGTCAGCGATGGTCGAGATTTGATGGCGGATTTCGACCTCGGCGCGCTCGTCCAGATCGCTCTCGTTGGCCAGGGCGAACAGAAAGATCGCCGCCGCCAGAACAGGGTCGTCGATGCTCGCCAGGACCGAGCCTTCCGCCCTGGCCCTGAAATTGTGCCGCGCGATTGTGCCGCGGACACGCCAGAAGGCATCCGTGATCTGGCGACCCGCATCGTGCATTGCTCTTACGCGCCAATACCACGCCGCGGCACCGGTCACGATCGCGGCGAGAATTGCCAGAATGTGCATTTTGAGCCCCTCCAAGCCATATCGGCGCGAGGCTTCCATTCCCGGTTCGTTCTGACAATTGCGGGCTATTCCGTACGTAGTCATACGGTTGGTCATCGTCCCAGGTACCTTTCGATGACAACCGGGTTGGCGCTGACCTGATCGAGGCTGCCTTCGGCCAGCACGGCGCCTTCGGCCAGGCAGGTGACGCGCGAGCCCAGTTCGCGGACGAAGCTCATGTCGTGTTCGACTACGACGACGGAGCGGGTTTTGGCGATCTCCTTGAGGAGCTTGGCGGTTTCGACGGTTTCGGCATCGGTCATGCCGGCAACGGGTTCATCGACAAGCAGGAGCTTGGGGTCCTGCGCCAGCAGCATGCCGATTTCGAGCCACTGCTTCTGGCCGTGGCTGAGATTGGCGGCATAATCGTCCTTGCGATCGAGCAGGCGCACGGTTTCAAGAATTTCGGTGATGCGGGCGATGTCGGCTGCGTCCGCCGTATAGAAGAGAGCCGCGAAGATGCCGCGCGGTTTCTTGAGCGCCATTTCGATATTGTCCCAGACGGTATGGGACTCGAAGACCGTTGGCTTCTGGAACTTGCGGCCGATGCCCAGATTGGCGATGGCGGCTTCGTCGAGTTTGGTCAGGTCCGTGCGGCCGTCGAACAGGACCTGGCCGTCATCGGGGCGGGTCTTGCCGGTGATGATATCCATCATCGTGGTCTTACCGGCGCCGTTGGGGCCGATAATGGCCAGCATTTCGGCGGGATGGACGATGATGGAAAGATTGTTGATGGCCTTGAAACCGTCGAAGGCGACGGAGACGCCATCGAGATAGAGCATGGTGCCGAGCTTTTCGCGGGCTTCGGACATGGCTTACTCCGCGGGTTCGGGTTGGGGATCGGTGCCGGCTTCGACCTGTTTGGGGGCCGGCGTGTGCTGTTCGCGCTTCGTCGTGGCGGCGCGATATTGACCGATCAGGCCGACAATGCCTTTGGGCAGGAAGAGCGTGGTGACCACGAAGAGCGCGCCGAGCGCGAAGAGCCAGTATTCGGGGAATGCGCCAGTGAAGTAGGACTTGCCCACATTGACCAGGATGCCGCCGATGATCGGTCCGATAATGGTGCCGCGGCCGCCGACCGCAGTCCAGATGACCACCTCGATGGAATTGGCCGGCTCGAATTCGGATGGATTGATGATGCCGACCTGCGGCACGTAGAGCGCCCCGGCTATGCCGGCGATGACGGCCGACACCACGAAGGCGAAGAGTTTCACATATTCGACGCGGTAGCCCAGGAAACGCGTGCGGCTTTCGGCGTCGCGCACCGCGACCATAACCTTGCCGAGCTTGGAATTGACGATCATCGAGCAGGCAAGAACGGCCAGGGCCAAGGCAATGGCCGAGGCGGCGAAGAGAGCGGCGCGGGTCGACGCAGCCTGGACCGGGACGCCGAGAATATCCTTGAAGTCGGTCAGGCCATTATTGCCGCCAAAGCCCATATCGTTGCGGAAGAAGGCCAGCAGCAGGGCATAGGTCATGGCCTGGGTGATGATGGAGAGATAGACACCGGTGACGCGACTGCGGAAGGCGAGGAAGCCGAAGACGAAGGCGAGCAGACCGGGTACGACCACCACCATCAGCATGGCGAACCAGAAATTGTCCATGCCGTACCAGTACCAGGGCAGTTCCTTCCAATTCAGGAAGACCATGAAGTCTGGCAGGGTGGGATTGGCATAGACGCCGCGGGTGCCGATCTGGCGCATGAGATACATGCCCATGGCATAGCCGCCGATGGCGAAGAAGGCGCCATGGCCGAGCGAGAGAATGCCGCAATAGCCCCAGACCAGGTCGAGCGCCAAGGCGAGCATGGCAAAGGTGAGATATTTGCCGAAAAGCGGCACGGCATAATTGGGCAGGCGGAGCGGATTGCCTTCGGGCAACAGCAGGTTGGACGCCGGTACGGCAATCGCGACGAGCAGCAGGATGGCGACGAGCCAGATGGCCTTCTTGTCGAGGGCGCGGAACAGGGCCTGTGTAATCATGCTTCGATCGACCTTCCCTTGAGCGCGAAGAGGCCGCGGGGACGGCGCTGAATGAAGAGGATGATGAGGACGAGAATGATGATCTTGCCCAAGACAGCGCCGGCATAGGGCTCGATGAACTTGTTGGCGATGCCCAGGGTCAGGGCGCCAACAAAGGTGCCCCAGAGGTTGCCCACGCCGCCGAAGACAACGACCATGAAACTGTCGATGATGTAGCCTTGGCCGAGGTTGGGCGAGACGTTGCCGATCTGGCTCAGGGCCACGCCGGCGAGGCCGGCAATACCGGAGCCCAGACCAAAGGTCATGGCATCGACCAGCGGGGTGCGAATGCCCATGGCCGAGGCCATGCGGCGGTTCTGCGTCACGGCGCGCATATGGAGGCCAATGGCGGTGTATTTGAGCACCAGCAGCAGGGCCACGAAGACCAGGGCCGCGAAGATGACGATGTAGAAGCGGTTCCAGGTGATGGCCAGGCCACCAAGTTCGAAAGAGCCCGACATCCAGCTCGGATTGCCGACTTCGCGGATATTGGCGGTGAAGATGCGCTGCACCGCCTGCTGGATGATGAGCGAGAGGCCCCAGGTGGCGAGCAGGGTTTCGAGCGGGCGGCCATAGAGGAAGCGGATGATGCCGCGCTCGATGGCGACGCCGACGAGACCGGTGAACAGGAAGGCGGCGGGCAGGGCGATGGCCAGGGACCAGTCGAACAGGCCGGGCGCGTTCTGGCGGATGATCTCCTGCACCACGAAGGTCGTGTAGGCGCCGAGCATGACCATTTCGCCGTGGGCCATGTTGATGACGCCCATCACGCCGAAGGTGATGGCGAGGCCGATGGCGGCGAGCAGGAGGACGGAGCCAAGCGAGATGCCGAACCAGATATTCTGCGCCACGTCCCAGGCGGCCTGGTCGCGGGCGAGGCCGTCCATGGCCGACTGGATGGCGGGCTTGATCTCGTCGGGAGCGCTGGCCAGGGCCGTGGTCAGGGTGTTGAGCGCGTCGCGGCCGCCGATGGCCTGGACAACGGGGACGGCGGCACTCTTGTCCGCGATAGAGGCATCCGGCGACTTGAGCATGATGACGGCGCGGGCCTGCTCCATCACGCGCTTGATGGCGGGATCGACTTCGGCGGCAAGGGCGCTGTCGAGCAGTTCGAGCTGGGCGGGGTCGGCATCGCGAAGGATGGACTGGGCCGCGGAAAGCCGGGTGCTGGCGCTGTCGCTGAGCAGCGTCATCTGGCCGATAGCAGTGCGCAGCACACGGCGCAGGCTGTTATTGACCTTGACCTTTTCAAGACCGTCCTCGGCGAGGTCGGGCAGGTCGGCTGATGTCACGGGGTCGGAAATGGCACCCTTGCCTGACGAAGCGGCGGTGAAGACGACCTTGCCGCTGGCTTCGTCGACATGGAGCTCGCCTTCAAGCAGGGTTTCGAGCACGGGCACGGCGCGCTGGTCGCCGGACGCGACGAGGTTGCCGATGGCGGCCTCGCGGTCCTTGAAGCTGCCGGGGGCCAGCGCATCGACGAGCGCGGTGAGGTCTGCGTCGGCAATTTGAGCGTGGGCGGGGGTGGCGGCCAGCGTTGCGCCAAGGACCATCATCAACGCAAGGATGTGGCGGAGAGATTTCATGGCGGCCCCGATCTAGTCAGAAACTCGGTGTCATCCCGGACGTGATCCGGGATCCATCGCGATCTCAGGATGGATCCCGGGCTTCGCCGGGATGACATCGTGGGTGTGGATGGCTTGGTGGGAGGGCGGCCAGGGCCGCCCTCGCGCGTGGTTATTGCGCTGCCGCGACTTCAGAGCCGCCGCAGGTCTTGGTTTCGGTATTGTAGTTCCCGCAGGAGATCGGGGCGGTCCAATCGGCCTCGATCAGCTTGGATTCGGGCAGATAGTCGGACCAGGCGTCGCCGGGGACGAGGTCGGACTCGGAGACGACTTCGAACTGGCCATCGGCCTGAATTTCGCCGATCAACACCGGCTTGGTCAGGTGGTGGTTGGGAAGCATTTTGGCGATGCCGCCGGTCAGGTTCGGGGTTTCGAGGCCGATGATGGCGTCGAGCACGGCGTCGGTGTCGGTGGTGCCGGCCTTTTCAACGGCCTGGACCCAGAGGTTGAAGCCGATGACGGTGGCTTCCATCGGGTCATTGGTCACCTTGTCCGGGTTGCCCATGAAGGTCTGCCAGGCCGAGATGAAGGCTTCGTTTTCCGGGGTGTCGACGGACTGGAAGTAGTTCCAGGCGGCCAGGTGGCCGACCAGCGGGGTCGTATCGAAGCCGGCGAGCTCTTCTTCACCGACCGAGAAGGCGACGACCGGGATGTCCTCGGCCTTGATGCCCTGGTTGGCGAGTTCCTTGTAGAAGGGCACGTTGGCGTCGCCATTGATGGTCGAAACCACGGCGGTCTTCTTGCCGGTCGAACCGAAGGCCTTGATGTCGGAGACGATGGTCTGCCAATCGGAGTGCCCGAAGGGGGTGTAGTTGATCATGATGTCCTCGGCGGCGACACCATGGTCGAGCAGATATTGCTCGAGGATCTTGTTGGTGGTCTGCGGATAGACATAGTCGGTGCCGGCCAGGACCCAGCGCTCGACGCCTTCGTTTTCCATCAGGTAGTCGACGGCCGGGATGGCCTGCTGGTTGGGAGCGGCGCCGGTGTAGAACACATTGCGCTGGCTCTCCTCACCCTCGTATTGCACGGGGTAGAAGAGGATGGAGTTGAGTTCCTCGAAAACCGGCAGCACCGACTTGCGCGAGGAGGAGGTCCAGCAGCCGAACACGGCGGCGACGCCGTTGACCTCGATCAGCTCGCGGGCCTTCTCGGCGAAGAGCGGCCAGTCGGAAGCAGGATCGACGACGACGGCCTCAAGCTGCTTGCCGAGGAGGCCGCCCTTCTTGTTCTGCTCGTCGATCAGGAACAGCATCGTGTCCTTGAGCGTCGTTTCGGAAATGGCCATCGTGCCCGACAGCGAATGAAGGACACCGACCTTGATGGTCTCGTCCTGGGCGAAAGCCGGAACGGCAATCGCGCCCATGGTCATAGCTACGCCCAGCCCCAACCCCGCAATCGAGCGGTTTACTCCTGTCATGTTTACCTCCGACAGATGTGTGTTTGCACCGCCGAAAGAATTGCAAAGCCCGTGCCAGCACTTGGCCGGCAGCGCTAAGATGTTGATTCAATGCAAATATGAGAGCCGCAGACTCAGGAGCAAGAGGAAGTGCGGCCACCTGTGGGCCTGCTCCCTGCCTATTTCATGGGCGGGTAGGGAGTGGTGCGGTCAAAAATTGTGCAAAGCCTCTGCGGCTGGTGGATTGCTGCACGAAAATCGGGCGGCGGGGTGACCTTCGGGGAGGCTTGCGCTAAGCTCCGGCTACCGAAGATTTTTCTTCGGCAGAGGTTGTTTGCACCACTACCTCGGCCCCGCGCCTCCGGGCGTGGGGCTTTTGCCATCTGACGCGAATGGCTGCGCTTCCGGTGCTCACGTACTGATGTACGCTCCGCTCCGGTTCTCGCCAATCACGCCAGCTGACTACCGGAGCGTGTTTGCAGTCCCGCGCTAGTTGCCGGGCGTCAATTCCGCAACGACGGTATCGCCTTCCAGCAGGTGCAGATTGCCGTCGACGATGGTGAAGCTGTCGGCCGCTTCGAGGGCGGCGAAGAAGGCTTGTTCCTGCTCGAGGCCATCGCAGGCCATCATGGTGGAAAAGACCTGGCTGATGTCGATGCCGTCAGGCGTGGCGGCGAGGTTGCCGCCATAGGTGTTGCAGCCGCCATTACCGCCAACGCTGTCGGCGGAAATGACCAGGGTGGAGGTGACCTTGGCGTCGACCGGGGCACCATCGAGCGCGGCGAGCTTCCAGCTCGTGCCGATGAGATCGGCCAGGGGATTGCCATCGGCGGTGGCGGGGAGCGAAAGCAGGGCCAGAGCGGTGAGGCTCAGCAGGGTCCGGGGCAGCATGGTTGAAGTCTCCTGATTTGCCGGCAGGCTGGCGGTGGATTGTGGCCGTTTTTGACCTCTGCGCGCGCATAGTTCGCATGGAACGCATAAAATCGGGGAGCAAGATTGCCCGAGATGGCGGCCCGGTGGTTCGCTTGGCATGTCGAAAACACGACACAGCAAATCGGGAGTATGCGTTATGAAGACCTTGATCGCGGTATCTGTCGTTGCCGTCATGGCGATGACCTCGGGGGCCCAGGCCGGCGGGTTCTTTCACAAGCGGGTCAACAACAACCTGCTGTCCAATATCACCGGCATTGCCGTGGGCCTGACCACGCGGGACATCAATGTGCTGAACGGCACGACGATCGCGGTGGGCAACAACAGTGCCATCCTGTCTGGCATCGGCAATGGCAATGCCAATGGCGTGCTGAGCGGCAACGGCGTGCTCAATGGCGTGCTGAGCGGCAATGGCATTCTCGGGCTGGGCGGCCACAACCGCAAGCACTGGTAAGCCCCGCATAGGGGTCAAACCTCCAGGCCCCGCAAGAAGGCCCGTGCCGCTGCCCCGGCGCGGGCCTTTCCCGGAGATCGTTCGCCGTGTCGCTGAAACGACGGGCGATCTTCGGTTTTCCGCTTCAGCCGGGCTGACGCCACAGGGTCATGGAATGGCGGGTTTCCCCGGTCGGATCGAGCCGGACTTCCTCGACGCGGATATCGGCCGTACCGGACCCCGCGGGGCTGAAGCTCAGTTCGCACAGGCTGACGCGAATGCCAGCGATGGAATGAATGGTCTTGCCGATGCTGGCCACCCAGCGCGCGCCTTCATGCTGGAAGGGCAGGGTGATGGCGAGGCCGATGACGCCGGCAGGGTCGCGCAACAATTCCCGATAGCGGCGCTGCACCGGGGCGAAGGGCGGGTTGCGCTCGGGATCGAGAACCCAGCCAAACCGGTCGAGCGGATTGGGTGAGGCCTGGAAGGGAAGGCTCCGCGCCAGGATTTCGAGCTGATCGTCGAAGAGCAGCAGATGCTGGCTGGAATGGAGGACGAAATGCCGAAGCGCCAGCAGCGGATCGACTTCCGGGCCGCGGATGAGGCGGCGGATGGCTTCGATATTGTGCGGGCGCGGTAGCTCGCGGCCGCTTTCCCAGCGGCTGATCTGGCTCTGCGCCACGCCCAGGCATTTCGCGATGGCATCCTGGCGCAGGCGCGAGCGAATGCGCCAGGCGCGCAACTCGCCGCAAATCTCGCCTGCACTGTGGGGCTGGTGCTTGAGCATCATGAGCGGCAGCATCCCGATCAGAGCAGGAACAATATAGTTAATCAAATACTTACGGGCCGATTCTCGTGCGTTAATGGTCAATTTCAACCAGCGGGAATAGGGGGAAGGACTTAGCCCCTACGTGAAATATTGGTTACCGAAAGCATCGATCCTGCCCTTTGTGGCGGGAGGTGCTGATGGGTACGGGCAGAGTGGCGCTGGTATTGATCGTGGGCTTGGTCGGCGAACCCGTGATGGCGCAGTCGCCACTAGCCCTGTCGAGCCAGGTCGAAACAGGCTGGACCTCCAATGCCACTGACAGCGCGTCCGGCAGGGAGGATTTCTATGTCAGCCATAGCCATGAATTGTCGCTGAGCGGGCAGAGCGGGGATCTGCTGCTGCGAGGGAGCCTTGCCCTCAGCCAGACGCGGTTTGCCACGATCAACCTGGAGGATGATACCGAGGTCACCGGTGCCGTGGAGGGGCAATTGGCGCTGGGGGCGGATGCCGTGCTGCGGCTGGGTTATGCGGTGACGCGGAGTTGGGAGGGCGATGACCTGCTGTTTGGCGATCTGGTGGTGCCGGTGCGCAGTGACGGGATGGAGCACGAATACCTGGCCGAATTCACCCTGCGGGGGACAGACCAGCAGATGAATGTGGCGGTGACGGCGGACTGGACACTGCCCGGCAACAGTGTGCTGGACGGGCTGGGCCTGCCGCCGCTGCGGCTGACGCCGCGCATCGGCTCGGTGACCGGGAGGGTTGCCTGGGAGCGGGCATTGGCCACCAACCTGGCGGTGCTCACGGGCGTGGAAGCGTGGTTCACACTGATCCCCGAGATCGACCAAGCGACCTATCTGCGGGCGCCTGCCGATGGCGGGCGGGTCAGCGTGGGGCTGCGGGCGGCTGACGGTAGCTGGTCGGCCGAAGGCTGGGGCGGGATCGACCTGGTCTGGCCCAAAGGGTTCGGCGCCCTGACCCGGACGCTGCCTTATGTTTCGCTCGCAGCGCGTTTCGTGCCCATGATCGGCGTGACGCTGGCGCTTACGGGCGAAACCGGCGTCGAACTGGCCGACCCGGTCGATGGCGTGGCGGGGCGCACGGCAGCCATCGAGCTCGGGGCGACATGGATGCTCACGCCAGAAGTGGCGCTGTCGGCACAGCTTTCGGCGCAGCAGGAATGGGGGCTGTTCGACGACAGCCTCAGCCGCTCGGCGCGCATGGCCATGCTGGGGGCGAGCTATGCCTTGTCGGAGCGCTTCACCTATCGCGCGACGTTGTCGTGGTCTCGCCACGCCGACCCCGGCGAAAGCTATGACAAGGCCGGGATTGCGCTGTCGCTCACCGGCGCGATCTAGCCGGGAACTCTTGCCGTCCATCGTCGTTATCCCGATGAACCCGGATGCCCATTTCGATCCGGGAAAGGCGTTGGTGCCTGTTCCTCCCGGGCATCAAGCGATCGGTGGACTGCTGCAGAGGCTGACGCTCCTTTGTGGTGTCTCCGGTGGGGGCGCGGAACTTCGGTTTCGCGCCCTTTTTGTTTGCGCGGGGCTTGCTTTCCCAAGGCATCGTAGCTGAAGTTCGAATAGCATTCGAGTAACGATAGGAAATGCGCAATGGCGTTGCAGATCGACAGCGTAGACCGCAAGCTGTTGCGGGCGCTGCAGGTGGATAGCCGCAAAAGCGTGCAGGCGCTGGGGGAGGCGGTGGGACTATCGGCTTCGGCCTGCCACCGGCGGCTCAAGGCGCTGGAGGAACAGGGGCTGATCGAGGGCTATCGTGCGGTGCTCAATGCGGGCCGGCTGGGCTATTCGATGCAGTTCTTCATCGAGGTGGGGCTGACCAGCCAGAGCGAGGCGGCGCTGGAGGCTTTCGAGGCCGCGGTACAGGACATTCCCGAAGTGCTGGAATGTCATCTGATGGCGGGGCAATCGGACTATATCCTGCGCGTAGTGTGTCAGGACCATGAGGATTTCGAACGGCTGCATCGACGGCTCAGCGCTCGGCTGCCGGGCGTGGCGCGAATTCACTCGAACATGAGCATCCGCACGGTGAAGGCGCGAACCGGCCTTCCTGTTTAGATTACAATCCGATGGTCAGGTTCAGGCGGTCCAGTACGGGCCGGTCGGCGGGGTCGACCATGCCAACCAGGAATTGGGTGACGAGGCGCCTGGAATCGGGCGGAAGGGCGGCGATGGAAGCGGTGATGCGGCTGGACTGGGTGGCCGACAGGGTAGCGAAGAATTGCCGGCCCTTGTCGGTGGCATGGAGCAGGCGCTGGCGGCGATCGGAATGGCCGGTCTTCTGCTCGATATAGCCGTTGTCGATCAACTGGCGCAGCACGCGGGCCAGGCTCTGCTTGGTGATCTTGAGGATGTCGAGCAGGTCGGCCACCGGCATGCCGGGGCGCAGATTGACAAAGTAGAGCACGCGGTGATGCGCCCGGCCAAAGCCCTGGCGGCCGAGCAGGGCATCGGCATCACCGGTGAAATCGCGATAGGCGAAGAAGAACAGGCCCATAATGTCGAGGGGCAGGGCCTCGCCGCCGGGCGGGGCGGAATTTATGTCAGCCATGTTGACATTTTTTTGGTGCGCTGCCATTGTCTTCCCATCAGGACGCCGTTCCGTCTTATCCCTCAGCCTTTGTGGTTTGCCAAGGCCTTGGGCCTGGGGCATGATCGGCGCCAAGCGAGTGGTCGCGCGTGGCGGCCCTGAACAGGAATATGCGGGAGAGGACGATGGCAGGCGTGCCGATGGACCAGCGCGATGGCTGGATCTGGTTTGATGGCGAACTCAAACCGTGGAAAGACGCAAAGATTCACGTGCTGACCCATGGGCTGCACTATGCCAGCTCGGTGTTCGAGGGCGAGCGCGCCTATGGCGGCGAGATTTTCAAGTCGCGCGAGCATACCGAGCGCCTGATCCGCTCGGCCAAGACGCTCGACATGCCCATGCCCTGGTCGGTCGAGCAGATCGAGGAAGCCAAGCGGCTTGTGCTGGAAAAGAACGGCCTGGTCGATGCCTATGTGCGTCCCGTCGCCTGGCGCGGCTCGGAGGAACTGAGCGTTCCGGCCCGCAATAATACGGTGCACCTGGCGATCGCCGCCTGGGTGTGGCCGAGCTATTTCTCGGTCGAAGAAAAGCTCAAGGGCATAAGGCTGGAATGGAGCAAGTGGAAGCGCCCGAGCCCGGAAACCATTCCGTCCTCGGCCAAGGCCGCCGGCCTCTACATGATCTGCACGCTCTCCAAGGATGCGGCCATGGCCAATGGCTATGCCGATTCGATGATGCTGGACTATCGCGGCTATGTGGCGGAAGCCACCGGCGCCAATGTGTTCTTCATCAAGGGCAAGGAGATCACGACGCCGACGCCGGACTGCTTTCTCAACGGCATTACCCGCCAGACCCTGATCGAGCTGGCCAAGCGCAATGGCTATACGGTCACCGAGCGGCATATCCTGCCGGACGAGCTCGTCAATTTCGACGAATGCTTCCTTACCGGCACGGCGGCCGAGGTGACGCCGGTCAGCGAGATCGGGCAATACAAGTTCACGCCGGGCGAAGGCTGCCGTACGCTGATTGCCGCCTATTCGGCGGAAGTGCAGCCCAAGCAGGCTGCCGCGGAATAAGCAGAATCAGGTTGTGAAAAAGCCGGGCCAAGCGCCCGGCTTTTTTTGTTTATTCCCACCGTGCCCTGGCCACATCGTCCTCGGCTTTCGCCTCGACCCAATGGGTGCCGCCGGGGCCGGTCTCCTGCTTCCAGAACGGAGCATCGGTCTTGAGGTAATCCATCAGGAATTCGGCGCCCCTGAAGGCTGCCTCGCGGTGGGGCGAGAGAGTCATAACCTGGACGATGGGTTCGCCCGGAGCGAGCGTGCCGTAGCGGTGGATGACCGTGGCGGCGAGGAGGCCGAAGCGGGCCGTGGCCTGCTCGACGATGGATATGAGCTGGTTGACGGCCAGTTCGGGATAGCATTCCAGTGTCAGGGTCGTGATGGGATCGTCGGGCTTGCTGCGGACGATGCCGGTGAAGGTCACGGCGGCGCCAGCGCCTCGGCCCGCCGCAAGGAAAGCGTTGGTTTCGGCGCCGGGATCGAACGGGTCGGGAGAGACGCGGACCACCATGTCAGCCTCCCGTCATCGGCGGGAAGAGGGCGACAATTTTGGCGTTGGCTATGGGCGCATCCTGCGCAACCAGCTTTGCATCGATCGCGGCCTTGATGAGGCTGCGTTTTTCTACGGCGAGGGCAAAGGCCTCGTCGCGCGCGGCAAGCCAGTCGATGAGGTCGGCGATGGTGGCGACTTGAGGGGGCGGGGACACCTCTTCTTCGCCGCGATTGAGGCGTTCGCGCAGCCAGGCGAAGTAGAGGATTTTCATTTCGGCTCTTCGACGAGATGTGGCCAGGAGGCGCGCAGATATTGCCAGCCGGTCCAGACGGTCAGGATGCCGGCGAGCCAGAGCAGAATATCGCTCACCAGGCCCAGGCCGGGCACGATGCGCTCGAGCAGAACCACGGCCAGCGCGACCAGTTGCGTCGTGGTCTTCCATTTGGCCAGGCGGCTCACGGGCAGAACGACGGTGATATTGCCGAGAAATTCGCGCAGGCCGGGAATGAAGAACTCACGGAACAGGATGGCGCAGGCGGGAATCATGTCCCAGCCGGAAAAGCTGCCATCCCAGGCGAGGGCGGCGATGAGGATGCCCACCAGCACTTTGTCGGCAATGGGATCGAGCATGCGCCCGAAGGGGGAATACTGGTTCCAGGCGCGGGCGAGGTAGCCATCGAGCCAGTCGCTGGCGGCGGCGATGACATAGAGGATGAGGGCGACCAGCCGCAGGGTGATATCGCCCTGCATCACCAGATAGACGATGGGGATGATCGCCAGGATGCGGGCGATGGTGATGATGTTCGGAACGAGCAGCAGCGGGTTCTTGGCCATGGTGGGACAGAACAGGAATGGGGGAAGGGGGTCAAGGGATGAGTACTGGCGCTGCTACAAACGCGGTGTCATCCCGGGCTTGACCCGGGATCCATCCTGAGATTTCGCCGTATTCAACCATCTCAGAATAGGCCCCGGCTTTCGCCGGGGTGACATCCTGCGGTTGGGGATAGATTAAGCCACCGCCTGGTTGGTCGCTGCGCGGCGCTGCATCACCGATTCCGCCAGAGCTTCCAGCGCTACAACTGTCGTGTCCCAGTCGATGCAGCCGTCGGTGATGGACTGGCCGTAGACCAGTTCGCGGCCTTCGACGAGGTCTTGGCGGCCGGCGACGAGGTTGGACTCGATCATGACGCCGATGATGCGACGGTCGCCAGCGGCCAGCTGATTGCCGATATCGGCGAGGACCAAGGGCTGGTTTTCCGGGTTCTTCGAGGAATTGGCGTGGCTGGCGTCGATCATGATTGACGGCGCGATGCCGGCCTTTTCGGCGGCGGCGGCTGCGGCATCGACACTGGCGGCGTGATAATTCGGCGCTTTGCCGCCACGCAGGATGAGGTGGCAGTCCTCATTGCCCGAGGTGGCGGCGATGGCGGAACGGCCGTCCTTGGTGACGGCGAGGAAATGATGCGGCTGGCTGGCGGAGCTCACTGCATCCAGCGCGATCTTCACATTGCCGTCGGTGCCGTTCTTGAAGCCGACCGGGCAGGAGAGGCCGGAGGCCAGTTCGCGGTGAATCTGGCTTTCGGTCGTGCGGGCGCCGATAGCGGCCCAGCTGACCAGGTCGGCGATATATTGCGGGGTGGTCATGTCGAGGAATTCGCAGGCGGCGGGCAGGCCGAGATTGGCAATGTCGAGCAGCAGGGCTCGCGCTGTGTGCAGGCCATTGTCGATGTCGAAGCTGCCATCGAGATTGGGATCGTTGATGAGGCCCTTCCAGCCGACAGTGGTGCGAGGCTTCTCGAAATAGACGCGCATGATGATCTCGAGCCGGTCGCCCAGGGATTCGCGCAGCGCAACGAGGCGCCTGGCGTAATCCAGCGCCGCGGCGGGATCGTGGATGGAGCAGGGGCCGACGACGACGGCGAGGCGGTCGTCACTGCCCGAAAGGATGTTGTGGAAGGCGTGCCGGGCGCTGATGACGGTGCGGGTGGCGGCGTCGGTGCGCGGATGCTGGCGCATC
>CBIGSA010000043.1:0-16482 GCA_966192215.1 uncultured Devosia sp.
GTGTCGAAAGCCTCAAGATCGGCCCCGCCACCGACAAGGATGCCGAAATGGGTCCTGTCGTCACCAAGGCGCATCGCGACAAGATCATCGGCTATATCGACTCGGGCGTGGAGCAGGGCGCCGATCTCGTCGTCGATGGCCGCGGCTTCAAGTTGCAGGGCTATGAGGGCGGCTACTATGTCGGCGGCACTTTGTTCGACAATGTGACGCCTGACATGACCATCTACAAGGAAGAGATTTTCGGACCCGTCCTCTCGGTGGTGCGCACGAACCACTATGATGAGGCGGTCAAGCTCATCAACGAGCACGAATATGGCAATGGCACTGCCATCTTCACCCGCGACGGCGACGCCGCCCGCGAATTCGCCGACAAGATCGAAGTCGGCATGGTGGGCGTCAACGTGCCCATTCCTGTGCCGGTGGCCTATCACTCCTTCGGCGGCTGGAAGCGTTCGCTATTCGGCGATCATTCCATCTACGGCCCCGAAGGTGTGCACTTCTACACCCGCCTCAAGACCGTCACCACCCGCTGGCCCGCCGGCATCAAAGGCGGCGCCGAATTCAGCTTCCCGAGCGCGAAATAGGATCATTGCCCATGTCTGCCCCAGGAGAAAACCTTCGTATCAATGGTGATCGGCTCTGGGACAGTCTCATGGACATGGCCCGGATCGGCCCTGGCGTCGCCGGGGGCAACAATCGCCAGACGCTGACCGACAGCGACAAGGCGGGGCGCGAACTTTTCCAGCGCTGGTGCGAGGACGCGGGCCTCACCATGGGCGTCGACAAGATGGGCACCATGTTCATGACGCGCCCGGGCACCGACCCGGACGCGCTGCCGGTCTATGTTGGCTCCCACCTCGATACCCAGCCCACCGGCGGCAAGTATGATGGCGTGCTCGGCGTGCTCTCGGGGCTCGAAGTCGTCCGCACCATGAACGACCTGGGGATCAAGACGAAGCATCCTATCGTGGTTACCAACTGGACCAATGAGGAAGGCGCGCGTTTTGCGCCAGCGATGCTCGCATCGGGCGTCTTTGCCGGCATCCACACGCTCGAATACGCCTATGACCGCAAGGATCAGGAGGGCAAGAGCTTCGGCGACGAGCTGCAGCGCATCGGCTGGGTTGGCGAGGAACCGGTTGGCGCCCGCAAGATGCATGCCTATTTCGAATATCACATCGAACAGGGGCCGATCCTCGAAGCCGAGAACAAGCAGATCGGCGTCGTCACCCACGGCCAGGGCCTGTGGTGGCTCGAATTCACCTTGACCGGCAAGGAAGCCCATACCGGCTCCACCCCGATGAACATGCGCGTCAATGCCGGGCTGGCCATGGCCCGCATTCTTGAAATGGTCCAGGCGGTGGCCATGGATCATCAGCCGGGCGCCGTGGGTGGCGTTGGCCAGATGAAGTTCTCGCCCAATTCACGCAATGTGCTGCCGGGCACGGTGGTGTTCACCGTCGATATCCGCTCGCCTGAACTGGGCAAGCTCAATGCAATGCGCCAGCAGATCGAAAGCAAAGCGCAGGAAATCTGCAGGCAAGCCGGTGTCGGTTATGCCATGGAAGCGGTGGGCCACTTCGATCCGGTGACCTTCGATCCGACCCTGGTCGGGCGCGTCCGCTCCGCCGCCGAAAAGCTCGGCTACAGTCACATGAACATCATTTCCGGCGCCGGCCACGACGCCTGCTGGACCAACAAGGTCGCGCCCTCGACCATGATCATGTGCCCCTGCGTCGACGGGCTCTCGCACAACGAGGCCGAGGATATTTCGAAGGAATGGGCCACGGCCGGCGCCGATGTGCTGTTCCACGCGGTGGTGGAGACGGCGGAGATCGTTGAATAGCAATCAATTTTGTCCGCGGCGCCGAGGGAAACAGGGTCTGCGAGACATCGAATTATAGGGAACGCAGCATGAGCAAAGTCATCAAGAACGGCACCGTTGTCACCGCTGATCTGACCTACAAGGCCGATGTCCTGATCGAGGGCGATGTGATCGTCGAGATCGGCCAGAACCTGTCCGGCGACGAGGCGCTGGATGCCAGCGGCTGCTACGTCATGCCGGGCGGGATCGATCCGCACACCCATCTCGAAATGCCCTTCATGGGCACCTATTCGGCCGATGATTTCGAGAGTGGCACCCGCGCCGGTCTGGCCGGCGGCACGACCATGGTGGTCGATTTCTGCCTGCCCAACCCGAACCAGTCGCTGCTCGAAGCGCTGCAAATGTGGGACAACAAGACCGGCAAGGCCTCGGCCGACTATTCCTTCCACATGGCCATCACCTGGTGGAGCGAACAGGTTTGGCGCGAAATGGCCGAGGTGGTCGATCGCGGCATTACCAGCTTCAAGCATTTCATGGCCTATAAGGGCAGCCTGATGGTCAATGACGACGAGATGTTCTCCTCGTTCCAGCGCTGTGCCGATCTGGGCGCCCTGCCATTGGTCCATGCCGAAAATGGCGACGTGGTCGCCGCGATGACGGCCAAACTGCTGGCCGAGGGCAATAACGGGCCCGAGGCGCATGCCTATTCCCGGCCGCCCGAAGTCGAGGGCGAAGCCACCAACCGCGCCATCATGATCGCCGACATGGCGGGCGTGCCGCTCTATGTCGTGCATGTGTCGGCCGAGCAGAGCCACGAGGCCATCCGCCGGGCCCGCCAGAAGGGCATGCGCGTCTATGGCGAGCCGCTGATCCAGCACCTGACGCTGGACGAGAGCGAGTATTTCAACCCCGATTGGGACCATGCCGCCCGCCGCGTCATGTCCCCGCCCTTCCGCAACAAGCAGCACCAGGATTCGCTCTGGGCCGGGCTGCAATCGGGGTCGCTCTCCACCGTCGCCACCGACCATTGCGCCTTCACCACCGCGCAGAAGCGCACCGGCATCGGCAATTTTGCCAAGATTCCCAATGGCACGGGCGGCCTCGAAGACCGCCTGCCGGTGCTGTGGACGGCGGGCGTCAATACCGGCCGGCTGACCATGAACGAATTCGTGGCCGTAACCTCGACCAATATCGCCAAGATCCTCAACATGTATCCCAAGAAGGGCGCCGTGCTCGTCGGCGCCGATGCCGATCTCGTCGTCTGGGATCCCAAGCGCGAGAAGACCATTTCCGCATCGAGTCAGCAGTCGGTGATAGACTACAACGTGTTCGAAGGTTTCAAGGTCACCGGCCTGCCGCGCTTCGTGCTCAGCCGCGGCAAGGTTTCCATTGTCGAAAGCGAGGTGAAGGCCGAGCCGGGTCACGGCAAATTCGTGCCGCGCGAAGCAAAAAATCCCGTGAACCGGGCCCTCAGCCAGTGGAAAGAAATCGTCGCCCCCCGCAAGGTAGAGCGCTCGGGTATTCCGGCGACGGGGGTTTGATGGCTTTCGCATCTTTGAACAGGGCCGGCTCATGAGTGCAGTCGTCTCCGCCCAAAACCTTGGTCTGACCTTCAAGACCAATGACGGTGATGTCGTTGCGCTCAGCGACGTCAATCTCACCATCGAGAAGGGGGAATTCGTTTCCTTCATCGGCCCGTCCGGCTGTGGCAAGACCACGTTCCTGCGCACCATTGCCGATCTCGAACAGCCCACTTCGGGCAGCTTGACCATCAATGGCCAGTCGCCCGAGGCCGCGCGCAAGGCGCGGGCCTATGGCTATGTGTTCCAGGCGCCCGCGCTCTATCCCTGGCGCACCATCGAAAAGAATGTGGCCCTGCCGCTCGAAATCATGGGCTACGGGCAGGCGGAACAGGCCGAGCGCATCCGGCGCACCATGGACCTGGTGAACCTTTCCGGCTTCGAGAAGAAATATCCCTGGCAGCTTTCGGGCGGCATGCAGCAGCGTGCCTCCATCGCAAGGGCGCTGGCTTTCGATGCCGACCTGCTGCTGATGGACGAGCCCTTTGGCGCGCTCGACGAAATCGTGCGCGATCACCTCAATTCCGAGCTGCTCAAGCTCTGGGACCGCACGCAGAAGACTATCTGCTTCGTTACCCATTCCATTCCCGAGGCCGTGTATCTCTCGACCAAGATTGTCGTCATGTCGCCGCGGCCGGGGCGGGTGACCGACGTGATCGAGAGTGATCTGCCGCGCGAACGCCCGCTCGATATCCGCGAAACCCCCGAATTCCTCGCCATTGCCGCACGGGTGCGCGACGGCCTCAGGGCCGGGCACTCCTATGAGGAGGCGGTGTGATGACCCGCGCGGGGCCGATCATCGTCGTCCTGCTCGCCATTGTCGTGGTCTGGTACGCCGCCGCCATCGGCCTCAATGCGCCGTGGCAGAACGATGTCTATCGCCGCGGCGACATCACCAATGTGCCCGCGACGCAATTCATTCTCGACACCTGGAACCAGGAAAAACCTGTCCTGCCCACGGCGCATCAGGTGTTCGGCGAGCTCTGGAGCGCGACCGCCCTGGTGGCGCCCAACAAGCCGCGGAGCCTGCTGTTTCACGCCTGGGTCACCTTTTCGGCCACGGCGCTCGGCTTCGTGATGGGGAGCCTGCTCGGCATCGGCCTGGCCGTGCTGATCGTTCATAACGAGGCGATGAATCGCTCGCTTATGCCGTGGATCGTGGCCAGCCAGACCATTCCCATCCTGGCTTTGGCGCCGCTGATCGTCGTCATCGGCTTCAACATCTTCACAGGCACGATGGGCATCCCCACCGATCCGGCGCGGCTCATGTCCAAGGCCATTATCTCGGCCTATCTGAGCTTCTTCCCGGTCGCCGTCGGCATGGTCAAGGGCCTGCGCAGCCCCGAAACCATCCAGCTCGACCTGATGCACACCTATAGCGCAACGGCTGGCCAGACCTTCTGGAAGCTGCGCTGGCCGGCCTCCATGCCCTTCCTGTTCGCCTCGCTCAAGGTCGGCGTGGCTGCCTCCCTGGTCGGCGCTATCGTGGGCGAGCTGCCCACCGGCGCCGTAGCCGGCCTCGGCGCGCGGCTGCTGGCTGGTTCCTATTACAGCCAGACCGTGCAGATATGGGCCGCACTCTTCGCGGCCTCGATCCTCGCGGCCCTGCTGGTCATCGCGGTGGGGCTGGTCGAAAAGCTGGTTGTCAGGTCCATGGGGGCGCGTCCCGCATGAGCCAGCTCCAGCATTACCTGGCCATCGTCGCCGGCGGCCTCTGCGCTGCGGCGCTGGCGCTGAGCCTGGTCACGCCGATCGAACAGGGCCTGCTGCTCAAGGCCTTCCTTGCGCTGGGCACGCTTTCGCTCATCCGCTTTGTCCTGCCGCTCGGTCTCTGGGCCGATGGCGCCTTTGCCGTGCTGGGCGCGGTGGCCGTGCTGACCGCTATCGGCACATTCGCGCCGGTGCCGGCCTTTTTCTGGATGGCACTGATCGGGGCCTGGCTCTTCGCCTGGCTCTTCGTCGAACGGTTGAGCAAGGCGCTGGCGCCGGGCCTCACCGATAATGCCGGGCTGGGCCTGCTCATCCCGATCGCCTTCGGCGTCACCATCCTCGTGGTCTGGGAAGTCGTCACCCGTGCCGGCAATGTGCCTCAGGTCATCCTGCCGCCGCCCTCGATGATCTGGGCGCGCATCACCGCCAGCGTGCCGACCTTGCTGGCCGATTTCCAGCAGACCTTTTTGAAGGCCGTGCTGATCGGCTACGTCATGGGCTGCGGCCTCGGTTTCGTCGTCGCCATTCTCATCGACCGCTCGCCCTTCCTCAAATCCGGGCTCCTGCCTCTGGGCAATTTCGTCTCGGCTCTGCCCATCGTGGGCGTGGCGCCCATCATGGTCATGTGGTTCGGCTTCGACTGGCCTTCCAAGGCAGCCGTCGTCGTCATCATGACCTTCTTCCCCATGCTGGTGAATACCGTGGCCGGCCTCAACGCATCCTCGCCCATCGAGCGCGACCTGATGCGCACCTATGCCGCCGGCTATTGGCAAACCCTTATGAAGCTGCGCCTTCCCGCTGCGGGGCCCTTCATATTCAACGCCCTCAAGATCAACTCGACTCTGGCCTTGATCGGCGCAATCGTAGCGGAATTCTTCGGGACCCCGATTGTGGGAATGGGGTTCCGGATCTCTACCGAAGTCGGCCGGATGAATGTCGACATGGTATGGGCCGAGATCGCGGTGGCGGCTGTCGCGGGCTCGGTCTTCTACGGGGTGATCGTCCTCATCGAAAGGGGCGTCACCTTCTGGCATCCGTCCGTGCGTGGTGCATGAGACAATGCCGAACTCAGGGAAAACGGGAATGAAGAAACTTCTGATCGGCGCCCTCGCAGGCGCAATGACGATGGCAGCAGTGGGCGGTGCATGGGCCCAGGACAATTCCGTGACACTTCAGCTCAAATGGGTCACCCAGGGCCAGTTCGCCGGCTATTACGTGGCCCAGGCCAAGGGCTTCTATGATGAAGAAGGCCTCTCGGTCGAAATCAAGCCGGGCGGCCCGGACATTGCTCCCGAGCAGGTGATTGCCGGCGGCGGCGCCGATGTCATCACCACCTGGATGGCCGCTGGCCTGGCTGCCCGCGAGCGCGGCGTGCCGCTGGTCAATATCGCCCAGCCGTTCAAGCAGTCGGGCCTGCTGCTGACCTGCCTCAAGGAGGCCGGCGTCGAGACCACCGATGATTTTGCCGGCAAGACGCTGGGCGTCTGGTTCTTCGGCAATGAATATCCGTTCTACGCCTGGATGGCCAAGCTGGGCCTCTCCACCGAGGGCGGCGCCGAAGGCGTCGAAGTGCTCAAGCAGGCCTTCAACGTGGACCCGCTGATCCAGAAGCAGGCCGCCTGCATCTCCACCATGACCTATAACGAATATGGTCAGGTGCTGAAGGCCGGCATCACGCCCGAAGAGCTGACCGTGTTCAACTATCGCGACGAAGGCGTCGGCATGCTCGAAGACGGCCTCTATGTGCTGGAAGAAAACCTCGCCGATCCGGCCTTTGTCGAGAAGATGACCAAGTTCGTTCGCGCCTCGATGAAGGGCTGGGAATATGCCCGCGCCAATCCGGAGGAAGCCGCCCAGATCGTGCTGGACAATGACTCGACCGGCGCCATGACGCTGGAAGACCAGCTCTACCAGGTGTCGGAGGTCAACAAGCTGACCGAGGGCTCGACTGGCGTGCTGGACGAGGCCGACTACCAGCAAACGGTTGATACGCTGCTCTCGGCCGTATCGCCCGACAATCCGGCCATCACCAAGGCGCCGGAAGGTGCCTTCTCCCATGTGGTGACCGACGGGCTGTAAGCCGGTCCGGATCGAATGCGAAAGGCGGGGAGCGGTCCCCGCCTTTTTCTTTGCCCGCGCAAAATCCGGGCAGGCGACGGAACTATTCATCCCCGCCTTTTGTTGATGCCACACACGAGTCAACAAGAAGGCAAATCCCCATGAACGCCATCATCTATCTCGTCGGCCTTGTCGTCGTCGTCATGGCCATCCTGTCCTTTCTCGGGCTCTCCTGAGCCATGGCCAGAGCAACAAACAAGACAGGAGCCTCTGCCATGACCATCGATGCGCCTACGGGCGTCGCCGTCGTTGAAACATCATCGGCCAACCACGACCAGTCTTCCTATGTCGATTGGCCCGCCATCATTGCCGGCATCGTGCTGGCCTCGGCCATCAGCCTGGTGCTGATCAGCTTCGGCTCGGCCATCGGCCTCAACTTCCTCGATTTCGGCTACAATCAGTCCGCTGCGGCCTCGCCGATCTTTGTCGGCATCGCTGCGGCATCCTGGTTCCTCTGGGTGCAGATTTCGAGCTTCATGGCCGGCGGCTATCTGACCGGCCGGCTACGCCGCCGCTATTTCGACGCCACCGAAGATGAAAGCGATCTGCGCGACGGGGCCCATGGTCTGCTCGTCTGGGCCGGCGCTGCCATCCTGGGCGCGGTCATCGCCGTGGGTGGCATCGGCGCCGCGGCCAATGCTGTCGGCTCGGCTGCCGCGACAGTGACCTCGGCAGCCTCCAACGTCGCCGAAGACGCAGTCGATCCCAATGCCTATTTCGTCGATACGCTGTTCCGCAGTGACCAGCCGGCCGATGCCACACTGGCGCGGGACGAAGCCGGCCGCATCTTTGCCCAGGCCGCTCTGGGCGATGGCACTGTGCCCGACGAGGACCGCGCCTATCTCGCCAGCGTCGTGGCCGCCAATACCGGCCTCGCCCCGGAAGAGGCCCAGGCCCGGGTCGATCAGGTAATCGCCAATGTGGAAGCTGCCCGCCAGGAGGCTATCGAAGCGGCGCGCATTGCCCGCAACACGGCCATTGTCGGCGCCTTCCTCCTGGCGGCATCGCTGCTGATCTCGGCCATCGGCGCCTATTGGGCGGCCCAGAAGGGCGGCAGTCATCGGGACAAGAACACCGTCTTCGCAGACGTGTTCCGTCGCTTCTAGGCAGAGCCAGGAAAGGAAAACACCATGTTTCGTGCTCTCGGTCTCTGGCTGCTCGGCGTGCCGATCTGGCTGATCATCATCATCATCTTCTTCCTCCGGTGAGGAAGGTCGGGGCGGGGAGCAATCCCCGCCTCTCTCTTATCCTGCTGCCGCAAAGTTCTTCTTTTGCCGGCGGCGGATGACTGATGAAGGGATGTTCATGCCCTCGCGGTATTTGGCGACCGTGCGGCGAGCCACGTCGATCCCCTGTTCCTTCTTGAGCATGTCGGCGATCGTGTCGTCGCTGAGAATGTCGCTCACCGCCTCGGCATCGATAAGCTGGCGGATGCGGTGGCGTACCGCTTCGGCCGAATGCTCGTCCCCGCCATCGCTCGAGGCAATGGCCGTGGTGAAGAAATACTTCATCTCATAGAGGCCGCGCGGCGTCGCCATATACTTGTTGGAGGTAACCCGGCTCACCGTCGATTCATGCATGTCGATGGTCTCGGCCACGTTGCGCAGCGTCATCGGCTTGAGATGGGCGATGCCATGGGTCAGGAACCCGTCCTGCTGGCGCACGATTTCGGCGGCAACCTTGAGAATGGTCTGTGCGCGCTGGTCGAGACTCTTGGTCAGCCAGTTGGCCGTTGCCAGGCAATCGGCGAGGAAGCTCTTTTCCGCCGGATCGCGGGTCTTCTTGGTCACCGTCGCATAATAGACGCGGTTGACCAGCACACGCGGCAGCACCTCGGTATTGAGTTCGATCTGCCAGGCACCATCGGGTCCGCGGCGCACGAAGACATCGGGCACCACCGATTCCACCGGGCCGCTGTCAAAGGCCAGGCCGGGCTTGGGGTCGAGCTGGCGGATTTCGGCCAGCATGTCCGTCAGGTCCTCGCGGTCGCAGCCGACGGCGCGCATCAGCCCCGCCATGTCGTGCTCGGCTAGCAGGCCGATATTGTCGAGCAAAGCCTGCATCATCGGGTCGAGACGGTCCCGGTCCCGGAGCTGGATGGCGAGGCATTCGGGCACCGAGCGGGCAAAGACCCCGACCGGATCGCAACCCTGCAGCGCCTCGAGCACGGCCTCGATATCGGCGCGCTCGGCGCCGAGCTGCTCGGCCAGCGCATCGATATCAGTGGTGAGATAGCCCCCCTCGTTGAGGCCATCGATCAGATGGCGCGCAATCAGCCGGTCGGCCGGGGTGCGCAGCAGCATATTGGCCTGGGCCTCCAGATGCTCGCTCAACAGCGGTCGCGAGGCCACGAACTGGTCGATATCGGGTGCTTCCCCGCTCTCGCTGGCGCCATTGCGGTCGAGCCGGCTTTGTGGATTGAGCTGGTCCTGCGCGCCTTGGTCGGGAAAGACATTTTCGACCGCCGTGTCATAGCCATCGGCAATGGACTCGGCATCCTGGATGCGCTCGCCGCGATCCACGGTATCCTCATAGGCGCTGATTTCGACCGGGCGCTCGGGCATTTCGGCCGGCTCGGCCTCGCCCGGCTCGCTCCCGTCCTCGCGCTCCAGCAGGGGATTGCGCAGCAATTCGGTATCGACGAAGTCGTTGAGTTCGAGATGGCTCAACTGCAGCAGCCGGATCGACTGCATCAGTTGCGGCGTCAGCGTCAGGCTCTGGGCCTGGCGGAATTCGAGACGCGGCGAAAGTGCCATCAATCGAGACCCTTGGCGGAAGCAAATGCCGTTTCCGGCGGCTTTTCGCGCGGACCATGACTCATTTTGCGGCAGCGGGCAAGCTGAAGGGCAAGTTCTGTGCCAAGTGCAAACACGGTTTCGTGAGCTAAAGCTCGAACCCCTCGCCCAGATAGACGCGCCTGGCATCGGGGTCGGCGGAAATGGTCTCCGGCCGCCCCTGGATCATCACCTTCCCGCCATGGATCACATAGGCGCGGTCCACCAAGCCTAGCGTTTCGCGCACGGCATGGTCGGTGATGAGCACGCCGATGCCACGGCGGGTCAACTGGCGCACCAATCCCTTGACCTCGCTGACGGCAATGGGATCGACACCGGCAAAGGGCTCGTCAAGCAGCATGAAGGCCGGATCGGCCGCCAGGGCGCGGGCGATTTCCACGCGCCGCCTTTCGCCGCCCGACAAGGCCAGCGCATTGGAATTGGCCAGATGGCTGATGGAAAATTCATCCAGCAGCGCTTCGAGCCGTGCCTGGCGCTGGGCCCGGCCTTTTACATGGTTTTCCAGCACCGCCATGATATTGCCGCGCACCGAAAGCCCGCGGAAGATCGAAGGCTCCTGCGGCAGGTAGCCGATGCCCAATTGGCCGCGCTGGAACAGCGGCAACCGGGTAATGACGTGGCCATCGAGGCTGATGCTGCCGGCATCGGGCTTCACCAGCCCCATGATCATGGTGAACACAGTGGTCTTGCCGGCGCCATTGGGGCCGAGCAGGCCCACCGCCTCCCCGCGCCGCACGGCGATGGACACATCGCGCACCACGACGCGCTTGCCGAAGCTCTTGGCCAGGCCATGAGCCACCAGCCAACCGGTCTGGTCGATGCGCGGTTTGGCCGGGGCGTCGGTCATTGCGAGGTAAAGACCCCGGTCACGCGCCCGCCGCTGCCGGCGCTGGTGAAGGTCGACACATTGGTTTCGAGATTCACCACCAGTTCCCCCGCATCGATCGTACCGCTGGAATTGATGACCTTCACATTGCCGGTCAGTCGCAGCAACTGGTCGCCGGGCGTGAACACGGCCCGGTCGCCGGTGGCATCCTGCTCATCGGTGACCAGCCGCACCGAGCCCGAGGCGATGAAGCTCTCGATATCGCTCGGGCCCGCCTCGCCATAGATGGCAACAACCTTTTCCGCCCAGACCTTCACCGTGGGATGGACCACCACGACATTGCCGGTAAACACTGCTTCCTTGGTCGTCTCGTCGACCGTGAACAGGTCGGCCGTGATCTGCACCTGCTGCTGGGCGAGAACCGGAAGGGCCAGCAGGGCCAGGGCTGCAGCCAGAAAGAGGCGCTTCATCATGGGCTTTCCATCGCGGTTTCGCGGGCTCCGGGCGTGTCGGGCAGGGTGACGGTGGCGCGCGTGAATGTCCAGATCAGCGTCGTGGCGTCATAGGTCAGGCCCTCGGCCGTGATCGTCGTGCCGTCGTGATAGTCGATATCCACCGGGCCATTGCTGGTCAGGCGCTGCGTTGCATAGTCGAATACCGAATTGCGCAGCAGGCCGGAAGTTCCCAGCGAATTGCTGACTTCGGCGACATCCTCGACCTCGACGAGCTGGTTGGTCGTATCGAGCACGGCCGCGCGCGCATCGACCAGCATAGTGACGCCGTCGGGCTTGACCATGGTCAGTGACGCATCGTTGAGCCCGATGCGGTCGGTGGCCTCGACTGCGGCATGGGCCGAGGTCGCCGAAACGCGATAGGCGGTGCCATCATCGAGCAGGCCGGAATATTCAGGTGTTTCTACCGTAATGCTCTCGGACGACACGGCGATCTGGCCCACGCCGAAGCGGCTGGCGCGGCTCGACACATAGATCTGCAGCATCAGCGCCGCGAGGGCGACCACGCCGAGCGCCGGAATGCCGACCCGGAGGATCGACACGATGCGGTTGCGGGCCTCAAGACCCCGATAAACTGCCAGCCTTTGTGCCGCATCGGCATGCAGGTCCATGCGCGCCTCTAGCTATGGGCGAAAATGTCGGTTTCCTGCCAGCCGAGCAGGTCCAGCTCGCAACGCGTCTTGAGGAAATCGAAGCATTCCCGGGCGAGTTCCGTACGGCCCTCGCGCTGCAGCATGCGGTCGAGATGGCGCTTGAGATCATGCAGGTAGAGCACGTCGGACGCGGCATAGTCGAGCTGGGCATCACTGAGCTTTTCGCTGCCCCAGTCCGAGCTCTGCTGCTGCTTGGACATGTCGATATTGAGCAGTTCGCGCACCAGGTCCTTGAGCCCATGCCGGTCGGTATAAGTACGCACCAGGCGCGAGGCGATCTTGGTGCAGTAGATCGGGCCGGTCACCACGCCGAAGCGGTGTCGCAGCACGGCCACGTCAAAACGCGCATAGTGAAAAATCTTGGTAATGCCGGGGTCGCCGAGCAGCTTGACCAGGTTGGGCGCCTGGGTCGCGTCCTGCGGAATCTGCACCACATCGGCGCTGCCGTCGCCGGGCGAAAGCTGCACGACGCAGAGCCGGTCCCGATGCGGATCGAGCCCCATCGTCTCGGTATCGATGGCCACTTCGCGCCCGTAGCGGGAAAGGTCCGGCAGGTCGCCGCGATGCAGTCGGGTGGTCATGGCACGCTCTTGGCTGGCTCGTACAATTTTATGCTTCGCGTACCTCTTGGCACAGCAAGAGGGCGTTGGGAAGGCAGCAGTCAGAGCGGCTTGCGCCGTACACCGCGCGCGGCCACCAGCGAGATCAGCAGTCCCGCGATCAGCGCAATGAGCAGCGGCCAGTAGCGGAGCTGGGAAAACACCGTCGCCGCCAGCCGCTCATGCGGTCGCACATCCAGCGCCGCCATCTGGTGCGGTGCGATTTCGGCCGTGATGCGGCCCAGGGGATCGGTGGCGAAGGTCAGCCCCGTATTGGCGGCGCGGATGAGGCTCATGCCCTCCTCAACGGCCCGCACGCGGGCATGGTGCGCATGCTGGATCGGGCCGATCGAGCCATCGAACCAGCCATCGTTGACGATATTGAACAGAAACTGTGCACCGGCCGTATCGCCCAGGTCGCCCGAAAACAGGATTTCGTAGCAGATCAGCGACAGGAAGGGCGGCGTGGCCGGCAGGCTCATCAGCCGGCGGCGGGCATCGCCATGGGCCCAGCCGTCGGCGCCGGGCACGAACTGCTTGAGGCCAATTTTGGCGAACAGCTCGCCATAGGGCAGGAACTCGCCAAACGGCACCAGATGCGCCTTGTCGTAGCTGGCAATGACTTCGCCATTGGTATCGATGGCCAGCAGCGCATTGAAGGGCGGGCCGGATGGTTCGGCGGCGCCCGGCTCATATTGCCGGCGCGGCGCGCCCGTCAGCAGCGTTGCGTCATCCGGCAGCAGGCGCGCAATGCGTGCCAGGGCGTCGGGATAGGATGTGAGGAAGAAGGGCAGGCTGGATTCGGGCCAGACCAGGTGGGTAATATCGGCCAGCCCCTGGTCAGCAGGATCCATGCGCATGTCCGATAGCATCAGCAGCCGGTCGATCAGCGCGACCGGATCGACATTGCCGAAATCTGAATGCTCATAGACCAGCGGCTGCACCAGGCGCAGCGCGATATCGGTGCGCTCGGTGGCGACCGTACCGGTCAGGCGGTTGTGGCCATAGCCGAGCTGCCCGGCGATCACCAGCAGCGCGATGAAGAAAGGCAGCAGGCGTCGGCTGAGACTGCGCCCATCGGCCGGCCAGATCAGGGCCGGCGTCATGGCGAGCAGGGCCGCAACCAGCGTCAGGCCATAGACCCCAATAATGGCCGTGATCTGCATCATCTCGTCGGTCGGGGTCAGGGCATAGCCGAGCAGGTCGAAGGGGAAGCCGGTGAAGAAATGGCCCCGCGCCCATTCGGCCATGGTGAGGAAGGTGGCCAGGGTAACGATACGCCAGGGCCCGTGGCTCCAGAACAGATGCGCCAGCGCGCCGGCCGCGCCCCAGAACAGCGCGATCAGCGCCGCCAGGCCCACGACCGCAAAGGGCATGACGACCAGCATGATGCCGCCATCGACGAAAAAGGCCGCCCCGATCCAGTGGAAAGCCACGGTGAAATAGCCCAGGCCGAAGGCAAAGCCGATCAGGAAGGGCAGCCACAGGCGGCGCCAGCCGCGCTGCCTTTCGGCGCCATCGAGGCACCAGACCCAGATGGGGAAACTGACAAACAGCGCCGGCACGATGAATAGCGGCGGCACGGAGAGGCCGGCAATGGCCCCTGCCAGCAACAGCAGCCCGAGCCGCCGCCAGCCATGGCTCAGCATGGCGGTTTCGGCCAGCCAGGTCATCGGGGCGCTTTCGGCGAATCAGGACGCATGGCCGGCAAGCTCGCTCCCGCGGCCGGGGGCGTCAAGGCGGTGGAGCTTATGTGACCGGAGCCATGCCGGCTCCGGCCCGTTTGCCCACCCTAGATTCGCCCGTCCCGCAACGAGGTCGCCAGCGGTTCCGGCCGGACCACCGGGGTCGTGATATCGACGGTGCGACCCTCGGCCGAGGCGGTGGCGAAGGCCTCCATCACTTCGAGCACATGCAGGGCCAGGTCGCCATTGGCGCGATGCGGACGATTGTCGAGAATGCCTTGCGCCATGTCGGCCACGCCGAGCGAGCGGTAGTTGCCATCGGCATAGGGCTGGGTGACCGGCACCTTGACCCAGTCCTCGTCCTTGCCGCGCTTGCGGATTTCGACGTCCCCGCCAAAGAAGTTCGGATCGGGCACGATGAGGCTGGCTTCGGTGCCGTAGATCTCGAGCGGCACATGCTTGTGCGCCGGCACGTCGAAGGAAAAGCCCACCTGCACGATGGCGCCATTGGCAAAGCCCAGCGAGGCGGTGGCATGAGTATCGACATGCACATCCATGACCTGGCCCTTCTTGGGTTCGGACAACACCGTGCGCTGCTGGCGCAGGCGCGAGCCCATGGCCGAGACGCGTGCCACCGGGCCGAGCAGGTTCACCAGGTCCGTGATGTAATAGGGCCCCATATCGAGCACCGGCCCGCCGCCGATATCGTAGTAGAAGGCCGGATCGGGGTGCCAGGCTTCGTGGCCGGGGCATTGGAAGAAGCCGGTGCCGCCCACGAGCTGGCCGAGGATGCCGCTATCGACCACG
Organism: uncultured Devosia sp.; assembly: GCA_966192215.1. GTDB lineage: Bacteria > Pseudomonadota > Alphaproteobacteria > Rhizobiales > Devosiaceae > Devosia. Next base: position 15,111 of record CBIGSA010000043.1, read on the forward strand.
GCGCGCGCCTGCTGGTGCGAGCCGCCCAGGAACGTGTCCGGCGCCGAGCCGATGCGCAGCCCGGCCTTGTTGGCCGCGTCGAGCAACTTGCGGCCCTCGGCATAGGTGATGCCGAGCGGCTTTTCCGAATAGACATGCTTGCCCGCAGCCAAGGCCTTGAGGCCGACATCGACATGCGCGCGCGGAATGGTGAGATTGACGATGAGCTGGATATCGGAACTGCCAAGCATCTCATCGATGCTCATCGACTTGAGGCCGAACTCGGCCGCGCGCGCCTGGGACACTTCGGGTCGCATGTCGGCCAGGCCCTTGATATCGAGCACGGGAAAGCCCGCCATGTTCTCATGGCCGGTAATGGCCCGCAGGTAAGCCGATGAAATATTGCCGGTGCCGATGAAGCCGACACCGAGGCGCCTGGTGGTCATGGGCGCGATCCTCCCTGAAATGTTAGGGCAAACTAACGGGGAGAATCGCGCCGCGCCAGACGGTCAGGGCAATTTATTTTGGATCACGGAGAATTTGCCGCCAGCCATTCTGGATCGGGTTCGATCGGGGTGATGACGTCGATCAGAATCCCGTTGGGATCGGCAGCAATGAAGTGGCGCTGGCCGAAGACTTCATCACGCAAGGGCTGCGCAATGGTCAGCCCGGTGCCGGACAGGCGCGCATATTCGGCCGCGGCGTCATCGACATAGAAACTCAGGATCACGTTCTTGCTGGGACCGCGCGCCGGTTCGGGAATGGAATCGTGGTCATGCTCGATCAGCGCGATCTCGAACGGGTGCTCCGAGCTGGCGCGCAATTGCACATACCAATCGCTGGAAAAGATGCGCGTGAAACCCAGCGTGGTTTCGTAGAAGCGAGCGGCGGCTTCGACATCACCGACCTGGAGAAGCGGATAAAGGCTGCTGGTCTGCATGGGAAACTCCTTGTTTCGGGCTTGCATTCAAGATACAAACTGCATGTATGTAACTGTGATTAACATACAGGCAGCATGTATGCAAGTGGAATCGAGACGGACGCAGGCCGAGCGCCGGGCGGAGACGCGGGGGCAATTGCTTGCAGCGGCGCGCAAGCTTTTCGCCGAGCGTGGTTTTGCCGAGACGGGCACGCCTGACATCGTGGCGGCAGCAGGGGTGACGCGCGGGGCGCTCTATCACCACTTCGCCGACAAAACGGCTTTGTTTGCCGCTGTGGTGGAGGCCGAGCACGCCGCCGTCGCCGAGAGCATCGAAGCGGCGGGAGACGCCATGCCCGAAGATCCGGTGGCAGCGTTGCTGGCGGGCGGCAATGCCTTTTTCGCCGCCATGCGTGACGAGGGGCGGCGGCGCATCCTCCTCGGCTGCTGGGGCGCCTTCAACGACCCGAACGT
>CBIGSA010000044.1:0-16263 GCA_966192215.1 uncultured Devosia sp.
GAACAGCAGTGGATTGTCGCTCAGCACCGAATTGATCTGGCCGGTCTTGTCGTTCGGATAGCGCTGCAGGATATCGGGCGGCACCAACCCGGTCAGCGTATCCTGCACATAGCGCTCGAATTCACTGGCCGAATGGACGATCGCCATGGCCCGGCCGCCCAGCACATAGGAAGGCCGGATCACCAGCGGATAGCCCAGCCGCTCGGCCACGAGCCGTGCCTGTTCGAGGCTATAGGCAATGCCGTTCTTGGGCTGGGTGAGTTCGAGCTTGTTGAGGAGCTTCGAGAAGAGATCGCGGTCCTCAGCCAGGTCGATGGCGTCGGGCTGGGTACCCAGAATCTGCACGCCGGCCTTCTGTACCGCTTCGGCCAGGTTCAGCGGCGTCTGGCCGCCAAACTGCACGATGACGCCATGGAGCGTCCCGTTCTGCTTCTCGGTCAGCAGGATTTCGATCACGTCTTCTTCGGTCAGCGGCTCGAAATAGAGCCGGTCCGAGGTGTCATAGTCGGTCGAAACGGTTTCCGGGTTGCAGTTGACCATGATGGTTTCGTAGCCGGCATCGGCCAGCGCGAAGGCGGCGTGGCAGCAGCAATAGTCGAATTCGATGCCTTGGCCGATCCGGTTCGGCCCGCCACCCAGGATGACCACCTTCTTGCGGTCGGAGGGCCGCGCCTCGTCGTCCACCTTGCCGGCGAACGGGGTCTCATAGGTCGAATACATATAGGCCGTGGGCGAGGCGAATTCGGCCGCCGAGGTATCGATCCGCTTATAGGCCGGCCGTACGCTCAGCTCGTGACGGAGCTTGCGCACATCCGATGGCTTCACATTGGCGAGCTGGGCCAGCCGCGCGTCGGAGAAGCCCATGGCCTTGAGCGAACGCAGGTTCTGCGCGTCCCTGGGCAGGCCGTATTCCTTCACCTTGTTCTCGGTGTCCACGATCCCCTGCATCTGTTCGAGGAACCAGGGGTCGATCTTGCAGGCTTCGTGAATGTCTTCCAGGCTCATGCCCAGCCGCATGGCTTCGGCCACATGCAGCAGGCGCTGCGGCGTCGGCGTCCCCAAAGCGGCCTTGATGGCATTCTTGTCCTCGCCTTCGCCCAGGCCCGGAATACCGATCTCATTGAGGCCGGTCAGGCCGGTTTCGAGGCTGCGCAGCGCCTTCTGCAGGCTTTCCTGGAAGGTGCGGCCGATGGCCATGGCCTCGCCCACCGACTTCATCGAGGTGGTCAGGCGATTGTCGCTGCCGGGGAATTTCTCGAACGCAAAACGCGGGATCTTGGTGACGACATAGTCGATGGTCGGCTCGAACGAGGCCGGCGTCATGCCGCCGGTAATGTCATTGTCCAACTCGTCGAGCGTATAGCCCACGGCCAGCCGTGCGGCGACCTTGGCAATGGGAAAGCCGGTGGCCTTGGAGGCCAGCGCCGAGGACCGGCTCACGCGCGGGTTCATCTCGATCACCACCATGCGCCCGTCGGCCGGGTTGATGCCGAACTGCACGTTGGAGCCGCCGGTTTCCACCCCGATCTCGCGCAGCACGGCCAGCGAGGCGTCGCGCATGATCTGGTATTCCTTGTCGGTCAGCGTTAGCGCCGGGGCGACGGTGATCGAGTCGCCGGTATGGACGCCCATCGGGTCGATATTCTCGATCGAGCAGACGATGATGCAGTTGTCCTTCTTGTCGCGGACAACCTCCATCTCGAACTCTTTCCAGCCGAGCACGCTTTCCTCGACCAGCACTTCATTGGTAGGCGAAGCGTCGATCCCCGCCTCGCAGATGGTCAGGTATTCTTCGCGGTTATAGGCAATGCCGCCGCCCGTGCCGCCCAGGGTGAACGACGGCCGGATGATGGCCGGCAGGCCGATCACTTCGAGCGCCTGCAGCGCCTCGATCGTGTTGTGCGCCAGCATGGAGCGCGGCGTTTCCAGCCCGATCTTCTTCATCGCGTCGCGGAACAGTTCGCGGTCTTCCGCCTTGTCGATGGCCTCGGCCGTGGCGCCGATCATCTCGACGCCGAACTTGTCGAGCACGCCCATCTTGCGCAGCGAAAGCGCGCAGTTCAGCGCCGTCTGCCCGCCCATGGTCGGCAGCAGCGCGTCGGGCCGCTCCTTCTCGATGATCTTGGCGACCACCTCGGGGGTGATCGGCTCCATATAAGTCGCGTCGGCCAGATCAGGATCGGTCATGATCGTCGCCGGGTTCGAGTTCACCAGGATGATCCGGTAGCCCTCTTCCTTCAGCGCCTTGCAGGCCTGCGTCCCGGAATAGTCGAACTCACACGCCTGCCCGATGATGATCGGACCCGCACCGATGATGAGGATCGACTTGATATCGGTACGTTTTGGCATGGCGCTCGCTCAACTTTTTCACGCAGGGGCGAGGGGAGAATCGCCCGGACAACACCTGTCCCGCGACAAACCACGCGGCAACTGAGCGCTGCGGCGCGGTGGAAGGTTCAGACATGGTGGTTAAGTGGGCTGTCTAGCGGAGATGATGGGGAAAGCCAACCCCAAATGGGTGTGGAGCTTATCCCTTCACCATTCAGGTCCACCGGGCAAGGGAGCATCAGCTCGCTCTCAGTCCGGCACCTGCGCAATACGGTCCTCTCCCACGAGATCCTCATACCCAACCTTCGGCATGGGAAATCCGTAACCGCTGCCAGGCTTGTCCCAGCGGAGATCGCCCACCGCATGATGGGGACTGGCATAGAGTTCCAGGGCAATCCTCTGCATGGCGAGATACAGCGCCTGCACGCCATCAAAAGCGCTCACCTTGAGTTGCCTTGTGCCTTCCGGCCATCCGATCTCGATCGAGCAGTCCCAACACCGGTCACCTTCTACCGGTGCATGAAGGTGAATCGGGACTGGAACCTCAGACTGCCCTTGCGCCAGCAGTAAGTGGCGTGTCGCAATGATCATTTCGCGCCTCCGTTCGAGCGGACCCTTCTCCCACGATCACGTCCGCCACAATCCCACCCTGAGCCCGCCATGCAGCACGGTCGGCTCCACCAGTTCAAGCCCTAGCCCGGTCGCTTTCGCCAGGTCCTTGTCCGTCGTGACGATCCCCACTTTCCACTCCGCAAACTTCGCGCGGATCACATTGCCCATCGTCCGGTACAGGCCCAACAGTGGCGCCTTGTTGCCGATGCGGGTGCCGTAGGGTGGGTTGATAATGATGATTCCGGGTGGTCCGTCCGGGGGTGACAGGGTCTCGATGCTTTGCTGCTCGAACTGGACCACATGGGATACGCCCGCCCGTTCGGCATTTTCCTTCGCCATGCGGATGGCGCCGGGGTCGCGGTCGGAGCCGTGGAAGCGCAGGCCGGTCTCGCGCAGCGGGGCCGGGGTGCGCATGGCGTCCCAGGCGGCGCGGTCGAAACCGGGGAGCTGTTCGAAGGCAAAGCTCCGCGCGCGGCCGGGCTGGAGGCCGAGGGCGATTTCGGCGGCCTCGATGACGAAGGTGCCCGAGCCGCACATCGGGTCGAGCACGGTCTGGGTGCCGTCATAGCCGCATTGCGCTAAGAACATTGCCGCCATGGTTTCGCGCATCGGCGCCTTGGCCACGCCCTCCTTGAAGCCGCGCTTGTGCAGCGACTCGCCCGTCGTATCGAGGCTTGTTGTCACCAGGTCATCCTCGATCCGCACCATGATGCGAACCGGGGCATCCTCGGCGATGGGCGTGCCCAGCGTCTCGGAAATGGCCGTGGCGACGCGCTGGCTGGCCGCGCCGGCATGATAGATGCGCGAACGCTTGCAACTGGCCTCCACCGTCACCGGCACGTCCGGTCGCAGCAGGCTGGTCCATTCCACCTTGCGGGCGCGCCTGTCCAACTGCGCCAGGTGCATGGCGCGGAAGCTGGCCACCCGCGCCAGCACGCGCGTCGCCCCGCGCAGGGTGAGATTGGCCCGCCACACATCGGGCCAGGTGCCCATGAAGGCCACGCCGCCCTCGGTCACGCGCGCGTCAAACCCGGCCTCCCGCGCCTCGTCGCAAAGCGGTGCTTCGAGGCCGGGCGTGGCGACGAGGTAGATTTCGAATGGGTCAGTTGCGGTCATGCGCCAGCACTAGCCCGGCCATCGGGCCGGAGCAATGTCTGCGCCGTGCATCCTCAGGCGCGCAGCGCCCGGGCGATGGCCGTAAGCGGGTGGGACAGGCTGCACAGTCCGCCAAGGCAAAGCAGTGTCAGCGCGAACCAGACGCGCGGATCGGTGGGCCAGCCGGAGACGACGGCGAGCATGAAAGATGCCGTGGCGATCAGCGCCGCCCCCACACACAGGAACATGTCTGCATTGCTGAGCCGGCGTTCGGATTTTTGGGCCATTTCTCGATCTCCGTGGGGTTACCCAGAAACGGTCGATCGAAAAAGCGGGCTTCGCAACTAGTTGTTGAACGCCGCCATCCTTTCGTAAAACACCAGCGCCTCGTCGGCGATATCACGCAAATACCCCGGCAGCTCCACCACCTTCTCATCCGGCGGTGCGAAGCCCGTACTGTCGAAAATCGCCCCATACCAATGTGGCGCCCAGACGCCATCATCCTTGTGCTGCCCTTTCGGCCAGCGCAGCATCGCCTCGTCGAAGGGCAGGTCGATCGCCGCGCACAATGCAGACAGCGTTCCGCGCGGATCGCGCCGCACATCCTCGGAATCCACCACGGGCGGCGCCTTGCCCAGCCGGTCGGCCACGCGGTCGAACAAAGCGGCCTGCTGGGCAAAGCCGATATCCTCAAGGCTTACATCCTCGCGCTTCTGCGCATAGGAGGCGAGCACCCGTTCCGGCCGGCGCAGCAGGAACACATTGGTCACCGCGTCCATCCAGTCGAGCGGAAAGCCATCGACCATGTGGTGGGCCATATGCTTCTGGTACCAGACCGGCTTGCCTGATGGCACCGGCCCGAGCATGTCGGCCGCCACCCGATGCGGGTCCTGTGGCTGGCTCGCCAGCACTTCGTCATTCATCGGATGGATGATGCCGGTAGCGGCCAGATAGGCGGCATAGAAGGGTTCGTCGCTCACGGCGCAATCGGGCCGCGAGGAGAAGGCGCGCATCATGGCGGTGGAGAGGTTGCGCGGCCCCGACCACATGGCAATGCGGCGCGTCATGGCCGCCAGGTCTCCCGCTCGATCAGCGCACGGTAGAGCGTCTGCAGCCGCAAGGTCATTTCACCGGGGATCGGGCCGGGCCCGGTCAGCGGATGGCCCATGCGGCGGCCATCGACCTCGCGCACCGGGGTCAGCCCGGCAAAGGTCCCGGTGACAAAGGCCTCGTCGGCGCCATAGACGTCGGTCAGCGAGAAATTCTTCTGCCGCACGGTGATACCTGCCTCCTCGGCCACGCGGATGATGTTGCCACGGGTAATGCCGCCTAGGCAGTAGTCGCCGGTCGAGGTCCAGAGCTCGCCGCGCCTGACAATGAAGAAATGCGTGGAGTTGCAGGTGGCGACAAAGCCCTGCGGGTCGAGCATCAAAGCTTCGTCCGCCCCGGCCTTGGCCGCCTGGATACAGGCCTGGATGCAGTTGAGCTTGGAATGGGAATTCAGCTTCTGGTCCTGCATGTCGGGCGCGGTGCGGCGGATGGTCGAGGTGAAGAGGCTGATGCCGTTCGGCTTGGCCGTGGGCGCCTTGTATTCGGGGATGATGACGATGGTCGCGTCGCCGATCGTCGCCCGCGGGTCCTGGTAGGGCGTGGCCTTGATGCCGCGCGTCACCATCAGGCGGATATGCACGCCATCGGTCATCCCATTGGCGGCGAGGCAATCGAAGATACGTTTGGTCAGCGCATCGGGGGTGAGCCCGACGGAGAAATCCAGCGTCTTGGCCCCTTCATAAAGCCGTTCGAGATGCGCGCGGAGGAAGGGGATGCCGCCCTGGTGCAGCCGCAGGCCCTCCCACACCCCGTCGCCCAGCACGAAGCCGGAATCGAAGACCGAGACGGTGGCTTCCCGGCGCGGCTTCAGCGTATCGTTCACCGCGATCAATATGTCCGCATTGCGCGGATCGTCCGCATATTCATGCACGCCATAGGCCATTGAAACACCGTCACCGATTCACGCGTTGATTTCGTCAATGCCAACAGTCTGTCAGCACGAAGCGGGGGGATGCTAACCGGTTTTAGCCGACCGGCAATGGGGCAGGGTGGTTGGCGGGAAACATCGGTTGGGTGTAGCGTTTCTCGCCAGAGGAGACTGAAAATGTGCCGTAACATCAAGCCGCTGTTCAATTTCGAGCCACCCGCCACGCGCAACGAGATCCATGATGCGGCCCTGCAGTTCGTCCGCAAGATTTCCGGCTACAATACCCCCTCGAAAACCAACGAGGCGGCCTTTCATGAGGCGGTGGAAGACATCGAGAAAATTATGCGTAAGCTATTGAATTCGCTCGACACGGACGCTCCGCCCAAGGACCGCGAAGTGGTCGCCGCCAAGGCCCGCGAACGCTCCCGCCTGCGCTTTGGGACCTAGTCTTCCGGCTCGGTGCCGAACAGCAGCGGATAGCCGTTCTGCTGGGCGAAGTCGGTCGCCCGCCGGGCCTTTTCCTCGGCCACCTCGCGCGTGAATACCGCCACGACACAGGCGCCTTTTGTGTGTGCTGTCAGCATGATAGCGCTGGCCTGCGCCTCGGGCACATGGAATTCGGCCTTGAGCAGCCGCACCACGAATTCGCGCGGCGTATAATCGTCGTTGAACAGGATAACCTTGTGCAGCGGCGGCTTGGCCGGCTTCAACACGGTTTCGGTGCGGTTCTTGGTCTGGGTATCGGCCATGCTCGCCTCCGGGGCGACTGGATCAGGCGTCGGGCGGAACGGGCCACGCTGCCAGGCGTTAGGGAAGCAAAACCTCCCACCCCGGGTCAAGTCATGCTGCAACTCCTGATCATCCTTGTGATCGTCGCCCTGGTCGCCGGCGCCATGGGCTTTACCGGCCTTGCCGCCGGTGCGGCCGCGCTGGCCAAGATTATCTTCGCCATCATGCTTGCTGGCATCGTGCTGATCCTCATCCTTGCCTTCATGGGCATAGCCATCCTCATATAAGGGCTTGAACATGCACGATATTCCGAACATCGGGCTGAATGACGGCAGGACTATTCCGCAACTTGGCTACGGCGTCTGGGAAGTGCCCAACGACACCGTGCCCACGACGATTGCTGCAGCCGTCGAGGCCGGCTATCGCGCCATCGATACGGCCCAGGGCTATGACAATGAAGAGGGCGTGGGGCGAGGCATTGCCCAATGCGGTCTGCCGCGCGAGCAATTGTTCATCACCTCCAAGATGCGCACCCGGGATCAGGGCTACGAGACGACCCTCAAATCCTGCATGGGTTCGCTGGAACGGCTGGGGCTCGACTATCTCGATCTCTTCCTGATCCACTGGCCGGTGCCGGCGCATGACCGCTATTCGGAGACCTGGAAGGCCTTCGTGCAATTGCAGCGCGACGGGCGCATTCGCTCCATCGGTGTGTCCAATTTCCTGCCCGAACACCTGGAGCGCATCATCGGTGACAGCGGCGTCACCCCTGCCATCAACCAGATCGAGCTGCACCCCGAATTCCAGCAGCGGGCCACGCGCGACTTCCACCAGCGGCACGATATCGTCACCGAATGCTACAGCCCGCTGGGCCGCGGGACCTCGCTGGACAACGACGTCATCAAGGCAATCGCGGCCAAGCATGGCAAGACGCCGGCCCAGGCCATCCTGCGCTGGCATATCCAGCAGGGGCTGGTCGTCATCCCCAAATCGACGCATCCGGAGCGCATCCGTGAAAATATCGACGTCTTCGATTTCGCCCTGGACGATGCCGACATGACCAGCATAGCGGCCCTCGACCGCCCCGACGGCAAGATGCTGCCCGATCCGGCCGAGAACAACGACCTGTGGTAGCCTAGCAGAATATCTGTGCCATGCCGGCTCGGAGGTTGTTCTGGTCGACCGGTCCCAGGCAGCCGAGTTGTCGCACGACGAGATCGTTCGGCAGCGTAAAGAGCTTGAAGCGAATGACCGAGGGATGCGGTATGCCGGCAGCTTCCAGGTCGGCGATGACGATGTCTCCCGCCCACAGCGATCGCGTGGCCGACGTGATCATGCCCATGATTGTCTGTCCATTTGCCTTGTTGAATGACAGGGACGACAGCACAATCGATGGTCGGCGCTTTGAAAGAGGCAGGTCGGTAAAGGGGAATGGCACGAGTACAGTATCGCCGAACTCATAGGTCGGCATAGGCAGCCTCGTCTTCCGGGGAATTCCATTCGTCCAGGGTGCGCGACACCGCCGACAGATAAGTTTCGGCGGTCATAACCTCACGAATATGCACAATTCGTCCGGTATTCCGGCGCATCTCGGCCCAGACCTGTTTCATATGCGAAATTGGCTTGATGCCCAGTGTTGGCCTGCCATCCCGTCCATCCCGCATGCGCTCCCAGGTGCCGACGACGCCATCCACTTCCAGGTCGAGAACGTCACCTGCCCGAAGATTCCGCAGCCGTTGCTGCAGAGCCTTGTCCCCCTGGACGTGTCCGATCCAGATGGCATCGTCGTTTATCGTCACTGTGGCCATGGTGAACCTCCACGCCACCAATATAGGGGTGGGGTGGGGGTGGGGTCAAGACTACAGCCGCAGCTTGAAGCCCTCGTGGCTTTTGACGAAGCCGAGCTTTTCGTAGAAGCGGTGGGCATCGTGCCGCACCTTGTTGGAGGTAAGCTGCACCAGCCCGCAGCCCGCTTCGCGGCAACGCTCGATGGCCCATTGCACCATCTGTGTCCCCAGCCCGCTGCCGCGCTGGTCGGTGCGGATATGCACGTTTTCCAAGAGGCCCCGTTTCATGCCGAAATTGGGCATGCCGGGAATGATGCTGATCTGCAGCGTGCCGACAATCTCGCCATTCCGCTCGGCGACGATGAGGCGGTGGCTGGGATCTGCCGCGATCTCGTCGAAGGCGGCGCGATAGCGTGGATCGGCGAGCGTGGCCGGATCGAGCGGCGGCGTGTCCGTGCCGCGGGCATCGCCGGCGTGGCTGAGGCCGACAATGGTGGCGATGTCGGCTGGCGCGGCATCGCGGAAGGTCAGGTTGGCCATTGATGTCTCGTGGCTGGAATGGAAGTCAGAGTCGTCGCGGGCTTATCAGTTTGGCGAGGGCCAGGACAAGCAGCGCGACGATAGCCGGCGCGATGGCCAGCCGCGAATCGGCCGCCAGCAATGCTCCGGTGCCGGCCCACATGATCGAGGCAAAGGCTTCGCTCAGCGTGGCGGCCCGCGAGGCGACCTGGCGGCGCCGGAACATCGAGCGCCGTGCCACCACGCGGAACCAGAGCTGGATCGCCGTGGCCGAGCCGGCGGAGAGCGCCGCGCAGAGGGCGGTGATCAGCGCCATGCGGGGTGAGGACAAGGCCATGAGCACGAGCAGCGGTGCCAGCACGGCGCCGATGACTGTTAGCACCGCCTCGACCTTGGCGAGCAGGACGGTGCGGGCCGAAACCGGCGCGGTCACCACCAGGTCGTGCGCGTCCTCGCCCGAAATGGCGAGCCAGGCGAGGCCCCCGGCCAATTGTCCGGCCGCCATGACCAGCACCGGCACGACGACGACGAAGGTGCCACCACCATCGCCATAATTCATCCAGAGCAGCAAAGCAGGCGGCACGAGATAGAGCATCTGCATCAGCGTCTGTGACAGCAGCCAGGGGTCGCGCTGCAGCAGGCGCCATTCCTTGAGCCGCAGCACATGGCGCTGCGATGCCGGCCGGAAGGTGCGTGAAGACGGCCGGCGCCGGCTGGCAATATGGTTGAGCCCGGCAGCCGAGATGGCAAGGCGCCCATAGCTCGAGGCCGAAACGGCGATGGCCAGCAGCAGCGCGCCGAAGCCCATGGCGAGCATGACCAGCAGCGCTTCGATATCGCCCATGGCGGCCTTGGCGGGCAGCCAGAATGGGCTGTCTATGCCCGGCGCGGCGTCGACGATCGCCTGGGACTGGAACAAAGCGAAGCGCGAGAAATCTCCATAATAGAGAATGGCCGCCGCCTGCACGCCGATAACGAAGCCGGCACCGATAATGGCGGCGACAATCTGGGAAATGAACCGCGTCTGGCGCGGGCCGACCAGGCGGAACAGCAGCATGGTTATGCCCACCGACAATGCGGTGGAAATGGAGCCCATGGCGAGGACCACGCCATAGGCGGCCAGCCAGCGCGAGCCGTCGAACAGGGCCAGCATATTGATGAGCGGGCTTGCCAGCAGGCCGGTAAAGGTCACGCTGGTCAGTGCCACCGCGCCGGTGCGGACGGCAAAGAGGCGCCGCGACGAGGCGGGCGAGGACAGGATGAGATCGAGGTCGGAGCGACCGTAATAGACCCGGGTCACTGCTTCGAGCGACTGCGACAGCATCACCGTCCAGAACAGCAGTCCGGTGCCGGTGAGCATGACCAGGCTCTGCGTATCAGATTGCACGCCGCCCTCGGCCCAGCGGGCCACGACCCCATAGGCCAGCAGGTGCAGCACGACGACGCCAATGCCGACGAAGATGGCAAGGCCCACGCCGCGTGCCCGGCGTCCACCGGTCATCATGGCGAAGAATTCGCGCCAGCCCAGTGTCAGCTCGTGGCGGGCGAACCAGGCCAGCGAAGCAGGGGCCGCGCTCATGCGGCGTCCGCCACCAGGTCGAGGAATATGTCCTCAAGGCTGGATTCCCTGCCAATGCGGGCGCGCAATTCGGCCAGCGTGCCTTCGGCGATCAGCCTTCCCTGGTTGATGACGCCGATGCGCTCGGCCATGCGTTCGGCGACTTCGAGAATATGGGTGGTCATGATGACGGTGACGCCTTCGCGTACCTTGCCCAGCAGCACATCCTTGACCTGCCGGGCCGAGCCGGCATCGAGCCCGGTCAGCGGTTCGTCGAGAATGATCAGGCGCGGGTCGTGCACCAGGGCGCCGGCCAGTGCCACCTTCTGCAGCATGCCCTTGGAAAAGCCGCCGCAGAGTTCGTTGGCATGGGCGCCGAGGCCCAGCCAGTCGATGAGTTCATTGGCCCTGGTCTCGGCCAGCTTGCCGTCGATCTGCCAGAGACCGGCGACGAAGGCGAGGTATTCCAGCGGCGTCAGCCGGTCATAGACCATGGGCTCGTCCGACACCCAGGCCGTGACGCGCTTGGCGGCGATAGGGTCGCGCCGCGCATCCACGCCGAAGATGGAAACATTGCCCGCATCGGGCTGCAGCAGGCCGGCCACCATGCGCAATATCGTCGTCTTGCCGGCCCCATTGGGGCCGAGCAGCGCATAGAATTCGCCGGCTCGGATGGTGAGGTCCAGATCGGTCACGACAGGCCGGTCGAAACGCTTGCTGAGGCCCGAAATGGCGAGGGCAGGGACGGTCATGGCAGCGCTCCGGCGGAAATCGGGGTGAGCCTAGGCCGTTGGCCTTTCCCGCGCGTGAATCGGCAGCGTTAAGATTTTGGTATGGCCGCCGGCGCGGGAACCTATGCCGGGAGGCGCCGTTCCTTCTCCACACCAGAATGGAGGCTTGGAAATGGCACCCAACGATCGTGAAACGGTTATCGTCGACCGCGGCGGCAGCGGCGCCGGTGGCGTCATTATCGGCGTCATCGTGGCGCTGGCGGTGATCGCCATCGTCTATTTCGTCTTCTTCAATAATGGCGGTAGTGGCGGCACGGTCGATGTGGATGTGCCCGCCGTCAGCGTCGATGTCGTGCCCGACGGACAATAGTTGGTGCGGGCGCCCAGGGGCACCCGCAATCATTGTCAGACAACGGTCAGCGTCACGTCGACATTGCCGCGCGTGGCATTGGAATAGGGGCAGATCTGGTGGGCTTTCTGCACCAGGTCCTCGGCGATGGCGCGCTCGAAACCGGGCAGGTTGATCTTGAGCTCCACCGCAATGGCAAAGCCGGCGCCCTTGGCATTCTCGCCGAAGGACACATCGGCATCGATAGTGGCCTCATCGGGCACTTTCACCTTTTCGCCGCGTGCCACCGCCTTGAGGGCGCCCAGGAAACAGGCCGAATAGCCGACCGCAAAGAGCTGCTCGGGATTGGTGCCGGGGCCGCCATTACCGCCGATTTCCTTGGGCGTGTCGAGTGTCACCGACAGGCGGCCGTCATCGGTTGCGCTGGTGCCGGTGCGGCCACCGGTCGTGTGGGCGTGGGCGGTATAGAGGGGGGCCTTGATCGTCATTTTGAGCTCCTTGATGTGGATGGTTGAAATCGGCTTGGTGAGAAAATATGTAGTATACAATTAAATTGTGTGCAATAGAAAAATTCATGCTAATTTTGTTCGGACGACCCTCCGGTAGGTGCCATGGCCAAAGACGCTGATCCGCTCAAGCTCGATTCGATGCTGTGCTTTGCCGTCTATGCGGCCGGGCACGCCTTCACGCGTTTCTACAAGCCGCGGCTGGATGCCCTGGGGCTGACATATCCGCAATATCTGGTCTTCCTCGTGCTGTGGGAACAGGACGGTCTTACGGTCAAGGCGCTGGGCGAGAAATTGTTCCTCGATTCCGGCACGATCACGCCGCTGGTGAAGCGCCTCGAGGCGCGCGGCCTGTTGCGGCGGCAGCGGGACGACGAGGATGAGCGGCAGGTGCGAATATTCCTCACGCCCGAGGGGCGGGCGCTAAGGGCAAAGGCCCTGGCCGTGCCGCTGGCCGTGGGCAAGGCTTTGGGCGAGCAGGCGGCCCAGGCGGGCGATCTCCGCCGAAGCCTGCAGCAATTGCGCGAGCGGCTGGACGCTTCCGGCTAGGGACCGGTCCTAGCGCCGGCCGACCGGGTCGACCATGCCCGAGCGGCAGCCGCCATCGGTTGGGCCGGCCGCGGCAATCAGCGCGGCAAAATCATCCGGGCCGGCGATGTCGCCGGTCAGGCCGATGGTCAGTTCGGTGATGATGGTGCGGTTGCCGTCCGGCGCGCAGTCCATCGAGACGCGCTCTCCTGCGCCGGGGCCGAAAGCGGCGTCGAAGGCCCGCCGCACCTGCGCCAGCGTGATCTTGCGGCCGATATTGCCGGCGAAAAGCTCCGCCACATCAGACGTATTGAGCGCCAGCATCAGGTCCAGCGCGTCGGCGTAATATTCTTCCGCGCTCGTGCCATAGCAGGTGCCGTGCTTGGTCCATTCGTGGCGCTCGAGGCCCGATTGCGTCCCGGGCATGGCCTGGTCAAGGTCGCGGCGCAGGCTGGGGCTCAGGTCCAGCTCCGGCAGGTCGTGCCATTCCCCGAATTCGCTGGCCATGCGCTGGCGGGCCGGCACGTCGCAATATTCATTGTCGCGCGGTTGCGGCCACAGGCCGTGCAGGGTGAAATTGGTGGCCTCGAAACTGTCCTCGCGCTGCCGGCGGCATTCGGGCTTGCCGGGGCTGGTCTCGCAGAAGGCTGGCTGCCAGTTGACCGCCAGCACATATTGCGCGCCGCGATAAGCCGGCGGCGCAGGGGGCTCGCCCACCTCTGCTTCGACTGCATTGTCGGTCGTGCCGCACTCCACCGCGACCCAGCGCCGGTCCGGCTCGGCCCCCGGCATGACGATCCAGTAGTGGCTGGGTGGCGCCTTGTTGCCGGCCACGAGCTCATAGGCCTGGCCGGGCTCGGTCTTCACCGAACCCGGATTGGTCTGGCGGTTGATCGACTGATAGGCGGGGCAAGCGGTACTGGCGGTGAAAATGCCGCTGAGTGGCACTTCCGCCCGCGCGGGCAGAGCCAGCATCAGCAGCACAAGGCCCGTCATCATCAGCCGCATGGCGACCCCCTCAAAAAGCAACGGGGGAGCCGTAACGGCTCCCCCGCCAGATTGCCAGTGCTTCGCTCAGAGCGCGATGCGATAGAGGCCGAAACCATCGGCGTCGGTCTCGCCCGTCGCTTCGATCGAGACGGCCGTCACGTCAGCCACATGCTCGGCCGCCTTGGGGCCGGTGGCGAAGAGCACGGTCGTGTCGCCGATCGGGGCCAGCGACCAGTTGCTGTCGGCCGAGGGGTTGATCGTGCCGTTCTCGACGATGAACCGCACGATGATGTCGCGGTTGGTGTCGGGACCCTTGAAGATAATGTGGTCGGCGCCCGTTCCGGGGAAGGAACCGCCACCACCGGCACGATAGTTGTTCGAGGCGATGACGAACTTGGCCGCCGGGTCGATCGGGGCGCCGTTGAACTGCAGGTCAACGATGCGATTGGCGTCCGGGTTGATGGTCTCCTTGCCATCGCTGGAATATTTCGAGGGCTGGGTGAGGTCGATCTTGTAGGTGACCCCGTCGATGACGTCGAAATTGTAGGACGGGAAATCGAGGTTGATCAGCGGCGCATCCTGGGCGCCTTTCTCCACCTGGTTGAAGATGCCGGCCGAGCGTTCCAGCCAGTCCTTCACCTCGGCGCCGGTTACGACCAGGGCCTGGATCGTATTAGGATAGAGGTAGAGGTCGGCCACGTTCTTGATGGCAACCGGGCCTACCGGCACGTCGGTGTAATAATCCGGGCCGCCGCGGCCGCCCGCCTTGAACGGGGCTGCCGCCGAGAGGATCGGCAGGCTTTCCCATTCGGTGCCCTTCATCATCTGCGTGATATACCAGGTTTGGGCCTGGCTCACGATCTGCACCGACGGATCGTCGGCGACGAGGGCGAAATAGGAATGCAGCGGAGCCGAGGTTTCACCCACGGCGCGGCGCACATATTCCAGCGTTTCATCATGGTCGGTCTGGGCGGCGGCGACCACTTCGGCCTCGTTCTCGACCAGCGGGTTCACCTTGCCGTCGACGCGCTCGAAGATCGGGCGGGCTTCCGATGTGTGGGAGACCACGCTCCACTTACCATCGGCATCCTGCTCCAGCAGCAGGTCGATCAGGCCCATATGCGAGCCCCAGAAGCCGGCCATCACGGCGGGCTTGCCGCTCAGCGTACCGGCTGCGACATCGGCGCCTTCGACGCCTTCATAATCCGGGCCGGGGAAGACCAGGTGCTGGTGGCCGGTCAGGACCACGTCGATACCTTCGACCGCGGCCAGTTGCAGCGAGGCATTCTCGGCCCCGGTGGTCTGGTCGGCGGCAATGCCGGAATGGGAGAGCGCGACGATGATATCGGCGCCTTCTTCCTTCATCTTGGGCACATAGGCGGTCGCGGTCTCGACAATGTCGCGGGTGTTCACCTTGCCGGCCAGGTGCGTCGCGTCCCAGGTCATGATCTGCGGCGGCAGGAAGCCGATCAGGCCGATCTTGATGGTCTTGGTCGCGCCGGAACCGTCGATCAGTTCCTTTTCGACGATCAGGTAGGGTTCGATATAGGTGTCGTCGCTGAGCGGGTCGGCGGCCAGCTCGCCACGCACCAGGTTGGCCGAAACGAAGGGGAAGGTGGCGCCGGACAAGGCCGTGTCGAGATAGTCGAGGCCATAGTTGAATTCGTGATTGCCGAGCGTGGCGGCTTCATAGCCCAGCGTATTCATGGCCGCGATGATGGGATGGACATTGTCCTCCAGGCCCTTCTCATAGGCGAGATAGTCGCCCATCGGATTGCCCTGGATGATGTCGCCATTGTCGACCAGCATGGAATTGCCGGCCTCGGCGCGGATGGATTCGATGATCGAGGCGGTGCGCGCCAGACCCATCGTGTCGTTGGGGGCGTCGGCATAATAGTCATAGGGGAAGACGGCGACATGCAGGTCGGTCGTTTCCATGATGCGTAGATGCGCCTGGTTGGCCTGGGCTAATACGGCGAAGGGGTGCATGGCGGCCATGGCCCCCACGCTCGCGGAGCCTGCGAGGAAGGTCCGTCGAGAAATCTTTGGCAGGAAATTCATGTGTGTCTCCCTGAAGCGTTCATTGGCTGAACTGGGTCCGGGGGCGCCGCGCTCCCGGAGATTGGGCCCATGGCCCGGCGTGACACTCCTGATGGAGCGCGCATGCTCTTGCCGCTGATAGGTGACGGTGGAATGACGGCGGCAGGATGAAGCTATGGAATTTTGACCGGGTGGTCAATTTATGACAGTTGAATGACAGTCTGTTTCTGATGTGCCTGTGCGCAGACGCTCCCCCGCCCCCGATGTCATCCCGGCCTTGAGCCGGGACCCATCCCGAGATCGTGCCACCGCCGCGAGGTGGATCGTTCGTTCCACTGTACAAGCCCAACCACCTCAGGATGGATCCCGGCTCAAGGCCGGGATGACACGGTGGTTGGGGAAGCGTCGAGGGAATCTGTCCATCTTGTCCCCCTCCTCGAAATCGCGCGCATAGTCTCCCATCTCCCCGCACGCTGCGCGGTCGCGACGAACGGTCGGCGGGGAGAGCCGGAT
>CBIGSA010000045.1:0-16210 GCA_966192215.1 uncultured Devosia sp.
AGAGATTGCCCTGCAGGGCCTTGTCGATGGCCGCCTGGCTGGGGTCGGGATCGCGCATCCAGAGGCCATAAAGGCTCATGACGAAGCCCGGCGTGCAGAAGCCGCATTGGCTGCCATGGTGATCGACCATGGCCTGCTGCACGGGGTGGAGATTGCCGTCCTTGCCGCGAAGATGCTCGATGGTGACGACATGGGTGCCGTGGAGGCTCCCCACGAAGCGAATACACGCGGTCACCGAGTCATAGATGATCTCGTCGCCCATCAGCCGCCCGACCAGCACCGTGCAGGCGCCGCAATCGCCCTCGGCGCAGCCTTCCTTGGAGCCGCGCAGGCGACGGTCGAGCCGCAGCCAATCGAGCAGGGTCGTGTCCGGCTTCATATCGGTGAGGGAGATTTCCTCGTCATTGAGGATGAAGCGGATGGCGTTGACAACCTCGCTCATCGCTTAGCTCCCCCGATAGGTCGAATAGGCGAAGGGGCTCACCAGCAGCGGCACGTGATAGTGCTTGTCCTCAGAGATAGTGAACCGGATTGGCACCACATCGAGAAACGGGCTTTCGAGCTCAACCCCCAGCCGTGCAAAATACTGGCCGACATGGAAATGGATTTCGAATTCGCCATGCTGGAACTGGTCTTCGCCCAGCAGCGGCTGGTCCACCCGCCCGTCTTCATTGGTGTAGCTGTCGGCAATGTGGTGATTATGGTCGCCATGCACATACAGCAATTCGAGCCGCATGCCGCGCGCCGGCCTGCCATGCATCGTGTCCAGCACATGCGTCGTGAGGCGTCCGCCTGCCATGCTGCTGCTCCGTCTATAGTCCCCGGAAAACGAGACTATCGCATCAGGCCCGATGCGCAATGCTCATTTTTTACCAACTGGTCCATTTTTGTGCATCTTGTCTGAAGCGGCGAGACTCGTACAATCCGGCCACAACAAGACGAGAGATATTCATGCGCTACCCTCGCGACATGCACGGCTACGGCCCCAATCCGCCCCAGGCAAACTGGCCCGGCGACGCCCATGTGGCGGTGCAGTTCGTGCTCAATTACGAAGAGGGCGGGGAGAACAATATCCTGCATGGCGATGCCGGCTCCGAGGCGTTCCTGGCCGATGTGGTGGGCGCCGCGCCCTGGCCGGGCCAGCGCCACTGGAACATCGAGTCCATGTATGAATATGGCGCTCGTGCTGGTTTCTGGCGGCTGCACCGCCTGTTCACCGAGGCCGGCCTTCCCGTTACCATCTATGGCGTGGCCACCGCCCTGATGCGCGCCCCGGCCCAGCTTGCCGCCATGCAGGAAGCCGGCTGGGAGATTGCCAGCCACGGCTATAAATGGGTCGAGCCCAAGGACATGCCGCCCGAGGAGGAGCGTCGGCAGATCGCCGAGGCCATTCGCCTGCACACCATCGCCACCGGTGAACGCCCGCGCGGCTGGTATACCGGTCGCTGCTCGCTCAACACGGTCGACCTCGTCTCCGAGGAAGGCGGCTTCGCCTATATTTCCGACACCTATGACGACGACCTGCCCTATTGGCGCGTCCACCGGGGCCGCCCGCAGCTCATCATCCCCTATACGCTCAGCGCCAACGACATGCGCTTCGTCACCGCCTCGGGTTTTGCCAATGGCGAGGACTATTTCCAGTTTTTGAAAGATAGCTTCGACTGCCTTTATGCCGAAGGCCAGGCCGGCTCGCCCAAGATGATGTCCATTGGGCTCCATTGCCGACTGGTCGGGCAACCCGGCCGCTATCAGGGGCTCAAGCGGTTCATTGACTATATCAAGGGCTTCGACAGGGTCTGGTTGCCCACCCGGCTCGCCATTGCCGAGCATTGGGCGAAGGAACACCCGTATGTGGCGCCCGCGGTCATTCCCAGCCAGCTCGACAAGGCCGAATTCGTGACCCGCTACGGCTCGATTTTCGAGCACTCCCCCTGGATCGCCGAACGGGCCTGGGAGGGCGAACTGGCTCCGGCCAATGACACGGCCATCGGCCTTCATTTCGCTCTGCGCAGCCAGTTCCGCATGGCTACGCCGGAGGAGCGCCTCGCCGTGCTCCGCGCCCATCCCGATCTGGCCGGCAAGCTGGCCGCTGCCAGGCGATTGACGGCCGAATCCACCGCGGAACAGGCTTCAGCCGGCCTCGATGCCCTCACCGATGCCGAGCGCGAACGCTTCACCGCGCTCAACGCCGCCTATGTCGAGAAATTCGGCTTCCCCTTCATCATCGCGGTGCGCGACAATACCAAGGCCTCGATCCTGGCGGCCTTCGAAAAGCGCATCGACAACAGTGCGGAAGCGGAATTCGACACAGCCTGCAAGCAGGTGGAGCGGATTGCACTGCTGCGGTTGCAGGCGGTCTTGCCGTAAGCGCCTGTTCCCTCCCCCAGGGGGAGAGGTGAAGCAGCCTACCCGCTCAACTCATCCCGCTCAAAACCCGCATCCGGGCTTTCGCGGAACAGGCCGAGCACCAGCGCGAGCAGGCCCAGCCACGGCAGGTGGTGCTGCAGCCAGGCATGGGGCGCGACCCCGATCTGGGCGTTGAACTGGTCCATCCACCGAGCATCGCGCCAAAGTTTGAAGATTTGGTAACCCTAACAGGCTGTTAGCTTACTTGTAGAAGCCTTCGCGCAGGTTGATGCCGTGCTCAATATAGACCTTGAGCGCGCAGAGCATGCCGGTCCAGCCCTCGCAATTGCCGAAGGCTGCCTTCTGCGCTGCGGCGGTATCGCGCCAGCCGCTTTCGCCAATGGTCACCAGCGTGCGCCCGTCTTCGAGCGGCGTGAACGTCATGGTTACGGTTGTGTCATAGGCGCCACCCTGGTCCGGCGTGCCGTCGGCCGCGCCCCAATGCAGCACGATCTTCTCGTTGGGCACGACCTCGACCACCTCAACCGGAAACGCGCCGGGAAAATCCGCGAAATCCCATGTCACGGTGGCGCCGGTTTCCAGCCGCCCCCTGGCGCCGCCGGTAGTGAAATACCCGCTCAACTTGCCTGGATCGACCACCGCCTCGAAGACTTCGTGCACTGGCTTGCTGATCCGCCCCGACACCTTGAAGTCGGGCGTCCGTTGGGCGTCCTTGCTTTCCGCAGCTTGCATTTCCTTACTCCTCACTTGACTGTCCTCACCATATGTTATAAAAATATAACATGTCAACCGAAGACGAAAACGACCTGATTTTCAAGGCCTTGAGTCACCGTACGCGGCGGCAGATCTGCGATCTGCTGAAGGTCGAGCCCCGCACTACCGGCATGCTCTGCGACCTGCTGCCCGAGCTTGATCGCTGCACCGTCATGCAGCATCTCGGCGTGCTGGAAGAAGCCGGGCTCGTGGTAGCCGAGCGGCGTGGCCGCGAGCGCTGGAACCATCTCGATGCCCTGCCCATCCATGCCATCCACGAGCGCTGGATAGGCCCTTATGCGGCCTATGCCACATCCATGCTGAGCAAGCTCAAGCGCCAGGTGGAAGCGCCGGTTGGGAGCTGACTTGCGGCGCAACGGGCAAGGCGCTATGCGCGTGACTATTGGAGGGCTCCCATGGTCACACTTTACGTCGCCAACAAGAACTATTCATCCTGGTCGCTGCGCCCCTGGGTGCTGATGCGCCAACTCGGCATTGCCTTCGATGAACAGGTCCGCCCCTTCACCGATGGCCCGGCTCTGGCCTTTGGCGATGTCTCGCCCAGCGGCCGCTTCCCGTGCCTGGTCGATGGCGACACCGTGGTCTGGGATTCCCTTTCCATTGCCGAATACGTGGCCGAAACCCATCCCCAGGTCTGGCCCGCCGACAGGCAGGCCCGCGCCTTTGCCCGCTCGGCCGCGGCGGAAATGCATTCCGGCTTCCAGAGCCTGCGCAATATCTGCGGCATGAATGTCGGCATCCGCGTGGAGCTCAAGGAAATCCCGGCCAGCCTCGCTACCGACATTGCCCGGCTCGATGCGCTCTGGACCGAGGGCCTCACCCGTTTCGGCGGCCCCTTCCTCGCCGGCGACAGATTCACTGCCGCGGATGCCTTCTTCTGCCCAGTCGCGTTTCGCGTGCAGACCTATGACCTCGGGCTCGGCGCCCCCGCCGCGGCCTACGCAAAGCGCCTGCTCGACCTGCCCGCCATGCGGGATTGGTATCAAGCGGCCCTCAAGGAAACCTGGCGCAAGCAGGCCTATGAGAACGAGGCCCTTGCCGCCGGCAAGATCGTCGCCGATTATCGCCAGACTGCCTGACGTACCGGGGACCCCATGGCCGATACACCTTATGCCACACCGTCAGCCGGCCTGCCCCCGCAGGCCGCGCTCCATACCGGCCGCGCCGTCTTCACCGAAGCCTATGCGGTCATCCCCCACGGCGTGATGCGCGACATCGTCACCAGTTCCCTGCCCCATTGGGACAAGACGCGGCTCTGGATCATCGCCCGGCCGATGACCGGCTTTTCCGAGACTTTCTCGCAATACATCATGGAAGTGGCGCCCGGTGGCGGCAGCACGCGGCCCGAACCCAATCCGGCAGCCGAAGGCGTGCTCTTCGTGGTCGAGGGCGAAGCCAGCGTCACGATCGAGAGCAAGCCGCATGTGCTGCGCCCCGGCGGCTACGCCTTCCTGCCACCGGGCTGCGACTGGTCGCTGTCGAACACGGGCGACGTGCCCGTCCGTTTCCACTGGGTGCGTAAGCGCTACGACGCAGTCGAGGGCATCGAGGTGCCCACCGCCTTCGTCACCAACGAGCAGGACGAGCCCATCCGCTGGATGCCCGATACGCGCGACACCTGGGGCACGACGCGCTTCGTCGACCCGGCCGACCTGCGCCACGACATGCATGTCAACATCGTCACTCTGGAGCCCGGTGCCGTCATTCCCTTCGAGGAAACCCATGTCATGGAGCACGGCCTCTACGTGCTCGAAGGCAAGGCCGTCTATCGCCTTAACCGCGACTGGGTCGAGGTCGAGGCCGGCGACTTCATGTGGCTGCGGGCTTTCTGCCCGCAGGCCTGCTATGCCGGCCCGTCCCGCTTCCGCTACCTGCTCTACAAGGACGTGAACCGCCACGCCCGGCTGGGCCTCTAACCATGCCCACGCTGACCGTCGAACCGCTCACATCAGCCGCCTTCGCCCCCTTTGGGCAAGTAATCGAAACAACGGGCGCCCAGCACTACCCGATCAACAACGGCATGACAGAACGCTATCACGACCTGGCGCGGGTCGAGCTGGGCGGCGTGCATGCCCGCCCGCTGATCTCCATCTTCCACGGCCAGCCCTATGCCCTGCCCCTCACCCTCAAGCTGGTCGAGCGCCACCCGCTGGGCAGCCAGGCCTTCTACCCGCTCTCGGCCAATCCCTGGCTGGTCATCGTTGCCGAGGATGATGCCGGGACTCCGACCCGCCTGCGCGCCTTCGCGCCCGCGCCCGGCCAGGGTGTCAACATCGCCATGAACACCTGGCATGGCGTCCTCACCCCGCTCGAAGCGGCAAGCGACTTCCTCGTCATCGACCGGGGAGGCGACGGCAACAATCTCGAAGAGTATCATTTCAGCGTGCCCTGGACGGTGACCGGCTAGTTCTCCAACCGCCTCGCAACCGACACAGCCCTGCGCTAGTTTAGCTGCCAGAGGATGGAGGTCGCCATGTTGCCCCTGAGGCTCGTTCGCTTTGCCCTGGCCCTGCTCGCCTTGCTTGCAGTGGGTCCGGCACTCGCCGAAGACGTGACGTTTTCCGGTCTCGTTACCTGGCGCGAGCGCATGGCGCTGCCGCCGGATGCATCGCTCAGCGTAACCCTGGTTTCCTTGCCCGGTCAGCAGCGCATTACCGGCGCCCATGCCAGCCTGGGCGGCAAGGCCGGCTCACCCATCCAGTTCACGCTCAATGTGCGTAGCGACGCGATTGCCGGCCCCGGTCAGTTCGGCCTCGTCGCCGAAATCCGCAGCCAGGGCTATGTCATCTTTCGCAACTGGCAGCCGGCCCTGGTCGATGTCGCCGAGCCGGCAGGCAATGTGATCGAGGTCGAATTCTCCCCGCCCCCGCCGCATGATCCACCCGAGCAGGTGTTGCCGCCGGTCGAGACGCCCAATCCGCTGCTGGGCGCGCTGTGGGTGCTGACCAGCATTGGCGGCGAACCCATCATGGCCGATACCACGGTTACCTTCTCCATCGCCGCCGATTATCGTGCCGGCGGCAATGGCGGCTGCAACAACTATTTCACCGAGGCCAGTTTCGACGATCCTCCGCTGAGCTTCGGCCCCGTGGCCGGTACCCGCAAAGCCTGTGCCCCTGCCATCATGACGCAGGAGGCCCGCTTCTTCGCCGCGCTCAGCGCCGTCAACGGCTATGAGCTGGCGGGCGATACGCTCAAGCTGCTCGATGCGGCCGGCGTCCCGTTGATCGGGCTGGTCCGCATGCCGTAACGGCTATTCGTGTGTCGCAATCACCGGAACGGCGCCTGGCGCGGTGCCGGCAAAGGACGCGGCAACCGTCAGGAAGCCGAGGGCGAGCGCAAAAAGCGTGGTGACGTAAATCTGGGACATCTCGTGTCGATCCGCATGGTGTTGACGCTGGACCGTCACCTAGCCCTCCCGCCTTGAACGCGGCGGGAACGGGCCGTTTATCCGCCGTTCAGCTTGCCGATCGAACCAAATTGGGGCGATGCGCGTTGCATGTGGGTAATTCCCCCAGGAAGGCCCCCATGGCTGAGATCGACGCCGCCGCCCCCCATGCTGTTCCCCAGCTCGCCATCTTCACCGATTTCGACGGTACCCTGGTCGAGATCGCCGAAACGCCCGACGCCGTCGAAGTGCCCGATACGCTGGCCGACCAGCTCCAGCGGGCCGCCGAGGAACTGGATAGCGCCTTTGCCGTGCTGACCGGCCGCGAGATCGCCGACATCGACCGCTACCTGGCCCCGCTCCACCTGCCCGTGGCCGGCGCCCATGGCACCCAGCGTCGCAGGGCCGATGGCGTGGTGGAAACCGTCGATCCGGCCGCCATTATCGGCGCCGAGGAAATCGCCCATGCCGTCTCGCCGCTCGTCATGGCCAATCCAGGCCTGCTGATGGAAACCAAGGAAGGCGCGGTCGCCGTGCATTTCCGCCAGGCGCCCGAACTCGAAACCGCCGTACGCATCGCCATGGAAGAGGCCGTGCACAGCGTCACCGACTTCACCCTTGTTCCCGGCAAGCTGGTGCTCGAGGCTCGTCCCCGCGCCGCCAGCAAGGGCCAGGCTTTGCGCGCCTTCATGCGCGAGGAACCCTTTCTCGGCCGCACGCCGATCTTCATCGGCGACGACACGACCGACGAGGATGCCTTCATCGCCGCGCAGGATCTGGGCGGTGTCGGCATCAAGCTGGGCGAAGGCGATACCGCCGCGCGCATGCGCATCGCCAATGTGGCCTCGGTCCACGCCCTGATCCGCGGGCTGGGCGACATCGCCGCGCGTGACCGGGCGGCCACGCATTGACTGGACTAACCGGGGGCACCGCATGAGCCGCATCATCGTCGTATCCAACCGGACGCCGGGCAAGGGCCCAGCGGCAGGTGGACTTGCCGTCGCCCTGCGCGACACCCTGGCCGCGCGCGAGGGGTTCTGGTTCGGCTGGTCGGGCCGGCTGGTCGATGAACCCGCCGCCGAGGCGAAATTCGAGGATATCGACGGGCTATCGGTCGCCCAGATCGACCTCACCCGAGAAGATCATCACGCCTACTATGCCGGCTTTTCCAATTCCATCCTCTGGCCCAGCTTCCATTTGCGGCTCGACCTCGCCACGATCGAAGCCCATTGGTACGAGGGCTATCGCCGGGTCAACGCCCAGTTCGCCCACGCGCTGCTGCCTTTGCTCAAGCCCGACGATATCGTGTGGGTGCATGACTATCACCTGATCCCGCTGGCCAGCGAATTGCGCAATCTGGGCGCCCGCAACCGTATCGGCTTCTATCTGCACATTCCCTTCCCGACGACCGATGCGCTCTATGCCATTCCGCACCATCAGGAGCTGATGCGCGACCTGTCGCGCTACGACCTGGTCGGCATGCAGGCCAACCGGGATGTCGCCGCCTTCACCGAATTCGCCGAGCACCAGGCCCCGGCCACCCTGGCCGGTTCGCCGCTCAAATCGGTCGATTTCGGCCGCACCGAGATTGCGGCCTTCCCCATCGGCTCGGACCCCGACGCCTTTGCGCGCCTGGCCACCAGCCCGGCCGCCATCAAGATGATCAAGCGCATGGAGCGCGCCCTGGGCGAGCAACGACTGATCCTGGGCGTCGATCGGCTCGATTATTCCAAGGGCCTGCCGCAGCGGGTGGAAGCCTATGAGAAGCTGCTGCTCAACGACACGCGTTTCCGGCGCGAAGTCCATATGCTGCAGGTCGCCCCGCCCTCGCGCGACACGATCAAGGAATACAAGCAGACCAGCGACGAACTGGACGCCATCTGCGGCCGCGTCATGGGCCGCTTTGCCGAGCCCGACTGGCAGCCCCTGACCTATGTGAAGCGCGCCTATGGCCAGCCCAGCCTGGCGGGGCTCTACCGCCTCGCCCGCGTCGGCCTCGTCACGCCCCTGCGCGACGGCATGAACCTGGTTGCCCACGAATATGTCGGCGCGCAGGACCCCGAGAATCCCGGCGTGCTGGTGCTTTCGCGCTTCGCCGGTGCCGCCGAGATTTTCGAGGATGCCATCCTGGTCAATCCCTTCGATACCGACGAAACCGCCGAAGCCTTGCGCATGGCCCTGGACATGCCGCTCAAGCAGCGCCAGCATCGCTGGCAGAACCTGATGGCGGCCGCTCGCCAGCATAGTGTCGAGAACTGGTCCAAGAGCTTCCTCGACCGCCTGGCCCCGGCCTCGACGGCAGGCACGGGCACGCGGGACATATTGTACCTGGCGTCGGTGGCCTGAGCTCTTGATACCCCCTTACCAGATCGTCATCCACCTCTCCGCCTTGTAACGCCCATTTCCCCGAACCGCGCGTTATCACACGATCACGCCGCCGGCGTTGAGCGGACTTGTCCGAACCGGCAAGCCGAAAGGGATGCGAGATGAAAATGAACCGCCGTGACGCCTTCAAGGCCGTCGCTGTCACCGCCTCGGGCGGGTTGCTGATGAGCCAGCAGGCTTTCGCCCAGGAAGCCGGAGCCAGCCAGACCTCCGCCTTGCTGCAGGGCGCCGATGTCTGCGCCATCATCCCGGAAGTGACCGAGGGCCCCTATTATTTCGATCCGGCCATGGAGCGCGTTGATATCACCGAAGGCCGCCCCGGCATTCCCATGCGCGTCCGCCTGCAGGTGGTCGATGCGAGCTGCTTGCCCATGCCGAGCGCCCGAGTCGATATCTGGCATTGCGACGCGACCGGCATCTATTCGGGCTATGCCGGCCAGGGCGATGACGGCTCGGTGGATACGACCGGCGAGACCTTCATGCGCGGCACCCAGTTTGCCGACGACAATGGCATCGTCGAATTCGAAAGCGTCTATCCAAGCTGGTATCGTGGCCGCACCACCCATGTGCATTTCAAGGTCTTCCTCGATGAGACCAATATCCTCACCGGCCAGATCTTCTTTCCCGATGCCCTGAGCGAATACATCTACCTCAATGTGGCGCCCTATAATGACCGTGCCAGCCAGCGCGATACCCTCAACGCGAATGACGGCATCGCCACGCAGTCGACCCGCGCCGCCTTCGCCTTCATCAAGGAGCTGGACGAGGAATATCTCGTCGCCATGATCGTGGGCGTCGATCCCACGGCGCAATCGGCTGTCGGCTTCTCGATGGGCGCACCCGATGGCGACCGCCCCGAACCGCCCGAAGGCGGCCCCGTCGGGGCCCCACCGGCTCGTCCGACCGCACGACCATGACGCCAGCGGTCAAGGGGCTATAGCCACCAGCTTCACCTCTCCCTTGGGGGAGAGGTGGCTCCGCCGCTACTTCTCCACCCAGGGGCTTCCGGCCCCGGCCAGCAGCGTCACCAGCACGCGATTCATCGGCGTGGCGATGCCGTGCTTCTCGCCCAGCCGCACGATCACGCCATTGCGGGCATCCACTTCCATCTGGTGTCCCGCCAGTCGGTCGGCATGGATGGAACCGGCAATCGAGCCTTCCTGCGAATTGCGCGCATTGGCGATAGTGGTTTCCACCACGCTCTGTGGAATGTCGGCTCCTTCGGCCCGTCCTACCGCAGCACAGTCCTCCACCAGCCCGCGGATAATGGCGTCCATATCCGCGCTCCAGATCGGGCCCGTGGCCCGCAGCGTCAGCGCCGGCAGGATGGCGATGCAATTGCCGGTCAGCTTGACCCAGAGTTGCGACAGGAAATCCTCATGCGCGGCCGCCTCGATCTCCGTCTGCGCGAACAGATCGGCGAAATCCGTGCCGTTGCGCCCCGCCGGCACGGCGATAATGCCATGCCGATGCTGCACGATCCGCCCCGGCGCACTGCGTACCGCCGGCAGGTTGATCATCACGGGCACGAGCCGCTCCTCCGGCACGAGATGAGAAAACAGCCGCACATGCTCGACGCCATTCTGGATGATGGCCACGCGTGTATTGTCGCCCACCAGCCGGTCCAGCCATGGCCTGGTGGAGTCCACGTCATAGGTCTTGGTCGCCACCATCACCCAGTCGACGGGACGCGCCAGCGCCGCATCGGTCAGCACGTCCGGCATAGCCGTAATCACCCCTTGCGGGGTCTCCACGCGCAGGTCATCCAGCGGCGTCCGTGCGCAGAGCGTGATGGCAAAATCCGGATTTTGCGCCAGCCAGGCCGCCACTGTACCGCCGATCGCGCCCGGCCCGATGACCGCAATTGTCGTCATGCTGAAAACTCCAAAACAAAGGGCGGCCCCGCAGGACCGCCCATTGTCTTATCCGATTCTTTCTTCGCCTCTCCCCTGGGGAGAGGTGATTAGCCTACGCGTTCGCTGTGCGCCTTACCTTGCCGGCTTCCTTGCGGGCCTTGCCCCAGCGCTGCTTGTTGTTGGCGGCAGCGGCCGGCTTGCCATCGACTCGCTTGCCACCGGCCGGCTTGTTGGCCCGCGGCGCGTCGGAAGGCTGATGATGCGGCTGCGGCTGACCCTTGCCGCCCAGCTCCTTGGCGAATTCAGCAAAGGGCCGGCGCTCGGCCGGCGACCGGCGATCGGCCTGTTCCTTGCGCGGATTCCTGGCCGAACGCGGACCGGGCCGGCCGCCATTGGGCTTCTTGTAGGCCGAACGGGGCGCTTCCACCACGCCCGTTTCATTGCCGGTATGCAGGTCACCGGACACCGGCAGCGTGCGGCGGATCAGCCGTTCCACATCGCGCAGCTTGCCGCGTTCGGTGCCGTCGCACAGCGTGATGGCAATGCCCGAAGCCCCGTTGCGGCCGGTGCGGCCGATGCGGTGCACATAGTTTTCCGGGTCGTCCGGCAGTTCGTAATTCACCACATGGGTAATACCGGGCACGTCGATGCCGCGCGCCGCGATATCGGTGGCGACCAGAATCCGCACATCACCCGAGGCAAACCCCTTGAGCGCCGCCTGGCGGGCATTCTGGCTCTTGTTGCCATGGATGGCCGCCGCCTTGTGTCCGTCGATTTCGAGATTCTTGGCCACGCGATCGGCGCCATGCTTGGTGCGCGAGAAGATGATGACGCGTTCCATATTCTCGGTTTCACTGGCCAGCAGCTCATTGAGCACGCCGCGCTTGGCCTTGGCACCGGAAAGGATCACGCGCTGGTCGATCTTGACCACGGTGGAACCGGCCACCGACGCATCGACGCGCACCGGGTCCTGCAACAGGCTCTTGGCCAGGTCCGCCACTTCGGGCGCCATCGTGGCCGAGAACATCATCGTGTGCCGCTTGATGCCGATAGCCTTGGCAATGGCGCGCACCGGAGCGATGAAGCCCATGTCCAGCATCCTGTCGGCTTCATCGAGCACGAACCAGCGCGTTTCGTTGAGGCGGATCTTGCCGTCATCCATCAGGTCCTTGAGGCGCCCCGGCGTGGCGACAGTGATGTCGACGCCCCGCTCCAGCTTCTTGACCTGGTGATAGCGCGACACGCCGCCCAGCAGCAGCACGGTACCGAGCTTCATCTTGGAGCCGGCGAATTTGCGGATATTTTCGTCGATCTGCACGGCCAGTTCGCGCGTCGGCGCCAGGATCAGCGCACGCGTGGTCAGCGGCCGCGGGCGGCCATTGAGGGTCAGGATGCCGGCCAGGATCGGCAGGCCGAAAGCCGCTGTCTTGCCCGAACCGGTCTGGGCAATGCCCATCATGTCCTTGCCGTCGAGTAGCTTGGGAATGGCCTGCGCCTGGATCTTGGTCGGCTCGGTAAAGCCGCCCGCCGTCAGGCTGTCGGTGAGAAGGGTCGGCAGGCCGAGGGAAATGAAGTCGTTCAAAGGAACATATCTTTCTGCGCCAAAGCGGCGCTTGCGACGCGCAGGACATTCCAGCGCATCAGTCGCCGGACGCGATGCGCCGGCGGGTCAAAACAGTCGCAATCGGGCGATAAGGGATATCGCGCGGGTGCTGGCTCGAACCCGGAAGTATCTTTTTCCGGGCTGACTTCGCCGCTCACCGCTTGGGATAAGAAGAGAAGTCCGTCGCAAGAATTGTTGGTGCCGGACTATGTCCCGGCCGCGACGATGGTGCTGATATGGGGGAGAGCGCCTGAAATAGCAAGGAAATTCGGGGCTGCGCCGCGCATGGCGGGGTTGCACGCCTACTCAGTCCCTCCCCGGTGAGCGTAAGCGCCGCTCGGACCGCGGCTATCGGGTAGCAAGGCGGCAGCCACCGCCGCCAGGCGGATTGGCGAATGGCCGGCGGGCTGGACCTGCGCTGATGGTGGACTAGATTCCCCCATACCAGTCATAGCCATTATCCGGCCAATAACCGCCCTTGCCCTTCCCGAACGGGCTGAGGTCATCAACCAGTTCGATCGTATGCAGGTATTTCGGCTGCTTGTAGCCCAGTGCCCGCTCGATCCTGAGCCGGATCGGCGCACCATTGCTGACCGGCAGCACCTGGTCGTTGAGCCCGTAGCTCAGGATCGTCTGCGGATGATAGGCATCCACCAGGTCGCTGCTCTCGTAGTAGAGAATGTCCCCGGTCAGCGTCCGCTGGATGTTGTCATAGCAGTGATAGACGCAGAACCGCGCCTGCGGCTTCACCCCGGCCATGTCGAGGATCGGCCCGAGTTGCGTGCCGGTCCATTTGGCGATGCAGCTCCAGCCTTCCACGCAATCATGCCGCGTGATCTGGCTGCGCGCGGGCATGTTGCGCAATTCGTCGAGCGAAAAGCTCACCTCGCGCTCCACCATGCCCTTCACGGTCAATCGGTAGGGCGCGAAATCCTGCATCTTGAGGAACATGTATTCGGGCGTCGACGGCTCCACCGAGCCATTGGGTTTCATGCCCTGCCGGATTTCGCTGGCCGAATATTCGCGCGCCAGCGTCTGGTCGCCGATCAGCGTGCGCTGCACATTATAGGTCAGCACATTGGCCTGCTCCAGTGCGTGCCGAACCGGATTGGACTTGTCGCCCAGGAAGTTGAACTGGTCGCAACCGGCCAGGATCAGCCCGGAACCGGCAATGGCCGAGCTGCGCAGGAAATTGCGGCGGGTGAGCAACCGGCTCATGGCTTGTCTCCTTCAGCCTGCGGCGTGCCCGGGCTGGCGCGATACCAGCCGGTCACCATCGAGCGCAGCTCGTTGATGGGCCCGGCGGCGAAAACCATGATGATGTGGATGATGAAGAACGCCACCAGCAGCACCATGACGGTGAAATGGATGGTCCGCGCCGTCTGTCGCCCACCGAAAATGTCGAGCAGCCACGGCCAGGCCGCGTCCATGCCCGGACTCATGGTCAGCCCCGTGGCGACGATCAGCGGGAACAGGATGAAGAATACGGTGAAATAGCTGAACTTCTGCAGCGGCCCATAGCTGCGGCCATGCTTGAAGCGCAAGCGCGCATGGTCGGCCACATCCCCTGGAATACCCGCCAGGTCCGCGCCCTTCGGCACGATATCCCGCCTGATATGCCCGTTGATGAAACTGGCCACGAACCAGATCAGCATGGTCGCGACGAATACCCAGCCGAAGAAGAAATGCACCACCCGCCCGGTGGCCAGGTCCCGATAGGAGGGAATGGTCACCGCCCCCGGAAAGGCGGTGAAAGTCGGCTGCGCCGCATTCCCACTCATCCCCAGCACGCCCGTCGTATCAAAGCTGTTGCCGAACAGGATTGTCCGCCCGCGCGGCCCGGCTTCCGTATTGATGGCCCCGATTTCGAGAATGGCATTCTCGTATTCGAAGCCCGATTCATTTCCGATATAGAGCGCGGGATGCGCATTGAAGATCTGCAGCCCGGTGAGCAGCAGGAAGAACAGGCAGATTGCCCAGACCCAATGGGTCACGCGCGTCCAGATCGACTGGCGATAGATCAGCGGGCCCCTGGTGACCGGCAGTTCACTGACTTGGCTCATCCTCTCCCCCCGGAAACATCGAGGCCATCTGCCCCGCGCGTGCAGTAACGGTGCTGCGCGGGACAAATGATGCATAGCACGGAATTATTTCGTGGCGGGTGCCATGGCATCGGTAGCCATGGCGTCGGTCCCCATCGCGTCCCCACCCATCGCGTCGTCCGTCATGCCGTTATGCATGTCATGACAAGCGGCCGCCGCCACTTCCATCACATGCGGAAAGGTGATGGCAGCAGCCTGCTCCAGGCACAGCTTGAGATCGTCGTCGCTCATCATCATGTCGCCGGCCATGGCATCGGTGGCCATTGCGTCGTTACTCATCGCATCCGTGCTCATGGCATCCTGGGCGAAGGCGGCCGGCGCCGCGGCAAAGGCCAGCACGGCGGCGGCAAGCGAAAGGTGGCGCAGGGCAAAGGTCATGATTTGTCTCCCGAAATCGACCACGCCCCTCTGGCGCGGTTCATGCCCCCCATTCGCCAGCTCGATGGCGGTGGTTACTCCTTCACGCCGACGTGAACGCAACTTTCGCATTTCATGTTCGCCCCACCCATGTAACCATGCGGCCGTTGGCGGCGAATGGACAGGGTAATGCAGACGGATCCGATCGAGACGCGATTGCGGGGATTGATGCTCGCCTCGCTCGATGGCGATGCGGCGGCCTATCGCACGCTGCTATCGGAACTCGGCCGCCACCTGCGCGCCTATTTCACCCGGCGGCTCACCCCCGCCTTTGCTTCGCACGCGGAGGATCTCGTGCAGGAGACCCTGCTGGCCATTCATACCAGGCGTATGACCTATGATCGCAACCGCCCCTTCACGGCCTGGCTGCATGCCGTCGCGCATCACAAGTTCGTCGACCACGTCCGCCGCCAGTCCATCCGCCTGACCGTGCCGCTCGAGGACGACGCCCCGATTTTTGCCCATGACGACAATGCCGATGCCCTGGCCCGGCGCGACCTCGATGCCGTGCTGGAGGCAGTGCCCGCCCGCACCGGCGATCTGATCCGCCGCACCAGGATCGACGGCGCTTCGGTGGCCGAAGCCGCGGCCGCCCATGGCATCAGCGAAACCGCGGCCAAGGTCTCCATCCATCGCGGGCTCAAATCGCTGGCCGCACGCTTTGCGGGAGGGGCGAAATGACCGACGACCTGATCGCCCGCCTCTCCGCTGATCTCAAGCCCGTGCGCCCGATGGCCATGCAACGCCTGCTGGTCGGCGCCCTGCTGCTCAGCGGGATCGTCGCCGTCATCGCCATGCTGATGCTGCTCGGTATGCGGCCCGACATGGAGACGGCCACCACGACCATGGTCTACTGGACCAAGTTCGGCTACACGCTCGCACTCGCTATGCTGGGCCTCGCCGCGACGCTGGTCCTGGCCCGACCTGAAGGCCGCACGCGCTGGCCCTGGCTGGCAGGCCTCGGCCTGCTCGCCGCTTTGCTCGTGCTGTCGGTGATCCAGCTTGCCCGTGCCGACGACATGATGCCGCTCATCATGGGCTCCTCCATCCTGCGGGCGCTGACCTATATCCCCATCCTGGCCCTGCCCGTGCTGCTCGCCGCCCTGCTCGCCTTGCGCCGCATGGCCCCCGCCAGCCCGACACTGGCCGGCCTCGCTGCCGGCATCATGGCCGGCGGCACCGGCGCCTGGATCTATTCCTTCGCCTGCGACGAGGCCGGCATGATGTTCGTTGCGCTCTGGTACACGCTGGGCATTGTCATCGTCGGGAGCGTGGGCGCCGTGCTGGGGCGGTTTTTTTTGCGGTGGTAGGGGATTAA
>CBIGSA010000046.1:0-15995 GCA_966192215.1 uncultured Devosia sp.
CGAATAACTTCGTTCCACTCCCCGCCTAGAACTCGTTCCAGTCCTTGTCGATGGCGGCGTTTCCGTGGCTGAGTTAGGATTTGGCCGCGGTCTTGAGCTTGTCCTGCAGTCCCCGCGCGCCATCGGCAATGGCCTTGGCGGGTGCGGCAAGGGCCGACTGGGGTTGGGCCTGTCGCTGTCCCGGCGCCGTCTCGGTGATCGCAAAGATATCCACGATCCTGTCGAGTTCGGTGGCCTGGGCCTCGGTCTGCTCGATGGCAGCATTGATCTCCTCGACCAGTGCCGCATTGTGCTGGGTCATCTCGTCCATGGTCCGGACGGCCGTATTGACCTCCTCGATGGCCCCGGCCTGCTCGCGGCTGTCCTTGGCGATACCGCTCATCAATTCGTTGGACGACCGCGCCGCGGCCACCATGGCTTCCAGCTTCGCGGCGGCATCCAGCACCAGCTTGCTGCCGCCCTTGACCTCTCCAGCCGACTGTTCGATCAGCGCCTTGACGTCCGACGATGCATTCGCCGCCGACTGCGCCAGACGCCGCACTTCCACGGCCACCACGGCAAAGCCCTTGCCGGCATCGCCAGCGCGTGCCGCTTCCACCGAAGCGTTGAGCGCCAGCAGATTGGTCTGGAAGGCGATATCGTCAATCAGCCCGATAATGTTGGAAATCTTGCCCGAGGACTGGGTGATCCGCTCCATGGCTTCCGTGGCCTGGTGCATGACCTGCCCGCCTTCTTCGGCGGTACGCGTCACGGTCGAGGCCACGCCGCTGGCTTCCTTGGCGCGTTCGGCATTCTGCAGCACGGTCGAAGCGAGCTGCTCCATGGCAGCGGACGTCTCCTCGATCGTCGCCGCCTGCTTGGTGGTGCGCTCGGAAAGGTCGTTGGCGCCCGAGAGAATTTCGCCGGTCGCGGTCTTGAGCGTACGCGACGTGTCCTTGAGCTGGCCCACAATGTCGGTGAGCTTTTCGGCCACCGCATTGGTATCGGCCTTGAGCTTGGCGAAGGCGCCCTGATAGTCGCCTTCCATGCGGCGCGTCAGGTCCGTATCGGCCAGCGAAGCCAGCACCGAGCCCGTTTCGCCCACGCCGCGATCCACGGTCGCCACCAGGTTGTTGACCGAACGGGCCAGCGTATTGAGTTCGTCATCGGGGAATTCAGCATCGACGCGCTTGGTGAAGTCGCCCGCAATGGCGGCATCCACCACCGCGCCGAACGCCCGCTGCAGGTCCTGCATCATGGCGGCACGCTCGGCCTGGTTGCGGATGATCTGGGCAGCTTCCGCTTCGGTCATCTGGGCAACCTTGAGCCCGTTCTCGCGGAACACTTCCACGGCCCGGGCCATGGCCCCCAACTCGTCCTTGCCATCGGCGCCGCGCACTTCGACATCGAGATCGCCATCGGCCAAGGCGTCCATGGTCGTGGTCAGGCGGCTGATCGGCCGGCTGATCGAGCGGGCAAACAGCAGGCCGACCAATGCCGCCAGCGCCAGCAGGCCACCACCCACCAGCAGGATCATGTTGCGCATATTGTTGACTGGCGCGAACACCTCGTCCTGCGGCTGCACCGCGGCCACGGCCCAGGTGACATCGCCGACACTGACCGGACCGGCCCGCACCACCATGGGCGCATTGCGGTAATCCGTGCTGCTGCCCTCGCCATTTTCGCCGGCAAAGGCGCGCGTGATCACATCCGAGGTCAGCGTTGTCTGCAGCACGTCAGGCGCTTCAGTGCGCGGCGACTCTGTGCGGAGCAGTCCGTCCGAACCGACGACGATCACTTCGCCAGTCTCGCCGAGGCCCGACAGGGCGGAAACCCGGGCGCTGATCGCATCGGTAGAAATGGCCAGCACCATGACGCCAGTCACTTCCTCCTTGTCGTAAACCGGCATGGCCATGAAGCTCTCGGCCGTACCGGTCGGGCCATAGGTCGAATAGTCGACAAAGGCGGCCTGCCCGTCGGGCAAGTCCTTGGCAGCTGCGAAGGCCTGGCCAAGCCCGGTGGCGGCCATGGTCGTGTCGGTAACGACATTGGTCGCAAAGTCGGTGTTCTTTGCCACCGAGTAGATCACGTCGCCGGCCGCGCTGATCAGCAGCACATCCGAATAGGCGCGCTCCTGCATCAGGGTGCGGAAGCCAGGGTGGAAGCGCTTGTGCGGCGCATCGTAAGTGGCGCCCTTGCCATTGGCGCTGTCCAGCGCCGCGCGGTTTTCCGGGTCGGGATTGTCGGTGATATAGGCGGCCTGCAACTGCGCGGCGGCCCGCTCGGCCAGGCCCATGCGCAGCTCGTCGAGCGCGCGCGTCAGGTTCTTCATCGCCGTCACGGTATCGGAGCGTTGCACGAAGAGCCGCAGATCGACCTCGGCGCTCGTGTAGTAATCACTGACCAGCGATACCGCCGTGTTGAGCGAAGCCTGCATGGACTGATTGCGCTGGTTCTGCACGGTCCCCAGACCGATCAGATAGCTGGAAAGACCCACGCCCGCTCCCACGAGCAGCGCCGAGCCAACCAGCACCAGCGGCAATTTCTGGGCAATCTTCAACTGCGGAAACAATTTCATTCGTCCTGATGCTCCTCACGGATCGTCGCGCCTTTTTGGACAGGAGCCTGTGCGGCTCCGGCTGCGACAATCGCCCCCGACGTGAATCGAATTCTGCAAACGATATATCCATGGGATTAACCGCTCCTTACGGACAATCACGGAGCGACCGAATAGCGGCAGGTAGCCGCAAAAGCAGAACGCCCCCGACCGGGGTCGAGGGCGTCTAATTCTACCGGCGGCGGGCGATCACGCGCTCAGCTCAGCGCCCCGATCACCGCTTCGATACGCTTCTTCATGGTCGAAGCGTCGAACGGCTTGATGATGTAATTATTGACCCCGAAGGAAATGGCTTCCTTGACCTGCTCCTTGTCCGAGCGGCCGGTGGCCATGATGAAGGGCATGGCCTGGGTGCGGGGATGCTTGCGGATCACCTTGAGCAGCGTCAACCCGTCGATATCTTCCATGTTCCAGTCGGAAATGATCAGGTCGACATTGGATTTTTCGAGCTTGCCGAGCGCATCGCGCCCGCTCTTGGCCTCGATGATGTCCTTGAAGCCGAGCTGGGTGAGAATGTACTTGCAGATACCGCGCATGGACTGCTGGTCGTCGACAATGAGGACACTGACAGCGCTGGCTTTAGGCATGATCGTATTTCACCTTCTGGCGCATGGGGCCTATGGGACCCCTGTTCTTTCCCAAAAACCCTAGGCAAGAAGCGTTACAAATCTCTCAACCCGTCACGTGGCATTGCGACAGAGCGCCTCAGGCGGCCGACTTCAGTCGCACCAGAGCATGGGCCAGCCGCGCCGCAATCTCCTCGACCGCTGCCTGTTCCACCACGGCTCCCTCCTCGAAAGCCACCCGCGGCATGCCATAGACCAGGGCGGACGCCTGGCTCTGGCCCACCGTATAGGCACCGGCATCGCGCATCATCTTGAGCCCGCGCGCGCCATCCCGGCCCATGCCGGTGAGGATGGCGCCGACAGCCATGGGTCCGACAGTTTTCGCCACGGATTCGAACAGCACGTCGACGCTGGGGCGGTGTCCGCTTTCCAGCTCGTCATGGGTGAGCCTCGCCTTGAGCTGGCCCGACGTGCGTTCCACCCGCAAGTGATAATCGCCACGTGCCACATAGGCGTGGCCGGCCAGCAGCGGCAGGCGGTCCTCGGCCTCCACCACGGTGAGGTCGCAGATTTCGTCGAGCCGCGCCGCGAAGCGGCTGGTGAAGCCGGGCGGCATATGCTGGGCGATGACGATGGGCGGGCAGTCCACGGGCATATTGGCCAATACGGTCCGGATCGCCTCGACACCACCGGTGGAAGCGCCGATGGCAATGAGCGCGCCCGATGGAGCCGCCGCGGTCTTGACCGCGATCTTGGGAGCCTCGGCCCGTCCGACCGAGCGCCCGCGCACATCGGACTTGGCGGCAGCCCTGATCTTGTCGCGGAGGTTGGCGCCGAAGGCCTCGATGCCACCTTCCGCTTCAGCGCTCGGCTTGGCCACGAAGTCGACCGCGCCCAGTTCGAGCGCCAGCAGTGTCTCGCTGGCACCCTTCTTGGTCAGCGTCGAGACCATTACCACCGGCGTGGGCCGCAGGCGCATCAGCTTGTCGAGAAATTGCAGCCCATTCATGTTGGGCATTTCGATATCGAGCGTCACCACATCGGGATTGAGCGCCTTGATCTTCTCGCGCGCATCGATCGGGTCGGTGGCCGTGCCCACCACGTTGATGTCGCCATCGCGCATCAGCATGCGCGTCAGCACTTCGCGGATCAGCGCCGAATCGTCGACGACCAGGACCTTGATGCTCATGCTGCTTCTCGTTTGCTCAGTTTCTGCTTGGATTGATAAATGGTCTTGCCGACCAGACGGAATCCTTCGCCGCCTGAGCCGAGATTTTCCGAGTGTCCGATATAGAGGAAGGCCTCCGGCGCCAGCAGTTTGCTGAAGCGGCCAAAGACTTCGCCCTGGGTCGGCTTGTCGAAATAGATCGCAACATTGCGGCAGAAGACGGCATCGAACGGTCCCTTCATTGGCCAGGGACCGATGAGGTTGAGCTGCTTGAACGAGATGAGGTCGCGCACGGCGGTCGGCACACGAATCGTGCCATCGCCCACTTTCTCGAAGGGGCGTGCCCGTTCGCTCGACAGCCCATTCAACTCGCCTTCCGGGTAGACGCCCCGCGCCGCCTTGGCGATAACAGCCGTGTCGATATCGGTGGCGAGGATCTTGAAGTCCCAGCGCTTGAGCTCGGGATAGGCGCTCAGCAGGTCCATGCCAATTGTATAGGGCTCCTGCCCCGTCGAGCAGCCCGCCGACCAGATACGCAGCCGGCTGCCGCGCGGCTTTTCGGCCATGAGCGCGCCTATATAGGAGCGCAAATGCTCGAAGTGATGATCTTCCCGATAGAAGCGGGTGAGGTTGGTCGTGAGCGCGTTGACGAAATCCTGCCCATCCTGCGCGGTCCCCTGCCGCTCGAGATAATCGAGATAGGCATCGAAGCCCGGCAGGCCCAAGGCCCGCACGATCTTGCTGAGCCGCGAGATCACCAGCGTCCGCTTGGCATCGCTCAACGAAATGCCGGCGACAGAATAGACCCTGTTCTTGACCCGCGAAAACTCGCGGTCGCTGAGGGAGATCTCTCCCTGTTCCATGCGGCTTACCCCAGTTGCGCT
This sequence comes from uncultured Devosia sp., assembly GCA_966192215.1. Classification (GTDB taxonomy): domain Bacteria; phylum Pseudomonadota; class Alphaproteobacteria; order Rhizobiales; family Devosiaceae; genus Devosia. Next base: position 5,215 of record CBIGSA010000046.1, read on the forward strand.
ATGGTCCGGGGGCCGGGATCAGGTGCGCGCTCGTCGTGCCGGGGGTGCCGAAGCCGCCGCCCCTGTCTCGCCGAACGACGCCATCCGCCCGGTGAGGCGCTTCAACGCCGCATCACCCTCGTCCAGTGTCGCGACGATCGTATCGGTTTCATTGCTTAGATTGCGTAAATGCGCATCGAGCCCGGCAATCATTTTTTGCAGGGTCAGGGCCTCGTTGACGCCGGTTTCCGATTGCGCTCGCCCGCGCTGCACCACGCCCCTGATATCGCGGGCCGAACGGTTGGTCAGTTGTGCCAACTGACGTACTTCATCGGCCACCACGGCAAAGCCTGCACCTTTCTCGCCGGCCCGCGCCGCTTCGACGGCGGCATTGAGCGCCAGCAGGTTGGTGCGGAAGGAAACATCCTCGATGGCCTGCACCATCTGGTCGATTTCCTGGGTCATCCGGTCGATCTCACCCACCAGCGCCTCGCTGCGCTGCGCCGCAAGGCCCGCTTCGGCAACCAGATCCTGCGCCTCGCGGCCAATGGCCAAGGCCCGCCGCAACCGGGCACCGCCCTCCGCCAGGGCGCGGTCCATGGTGTCGGCATCGTCGCGGCTTTCTGCCGTTATCGTGCCGTAGCGGGCTGTCCGCTGCTCGAATTCGTCAAGCAGGCGCCCCACTGCCGCCAGACGTCGCTCGAGCCCGGTCCGGATGCCACGCTCGTCATCAAGCTGCTCGACCATTGCGGCGTTAAAGTCGTGCAGGCGTGTCGCCAGCTTGCCCAGGGGGCCATCCAGCGCATCGGGCAGCTCATCGCCGCCTGACGCCACGCCCTCCAGTTGCATAAGCCCGGCATCAAGCGCCGCCATGCCCGTATTGAGCGCGGCGAGCGCCGGCTGGGTGGCGGCGGCCTTTGCCTCGAAGCGGAACCCGGTCTGCGCGCTGGCCAGGGCGCCCGCAAAGGCATCGAGATCGTCATCCTCGACATAAAGTCCGGCTGGCACCATTTCGAGCAGGTAACGCCCTGCCGCGACAGGTCGGCGCCGCACGGTGAAACGCCTGCCGCCCAGCGTAACCATGGCTTCTTCGGCCGCGCCACCGCCCGCATCCAGGTAACCTGGCCCGAACAGCGCATCGAGCGTCGCGCCTTCCTCCGCGCCCTTGACCAGCCGCGTCGCACCCGCGCTGGCGGCCAGGATCAGGCCCTGTTCGTCCACCACCAGGGCAGGCTGCTGCATGACAGCGATGGCGCCCTTGAAATGGTGGGCTTTTTCGAGACGCTTGCCCAGCCGCGCCACGATATTGGCGATGGTCAGCGTCTCTTCAGGCCGTTCGCAAAGCCCCGCCGCCAGTGCAACCGAGGCAAGCATTGCGCGCTCCCGCCGGTCCTGATGCGTAGCAATGAACAACGTGCCGGCCAGCGCCACGAGCAATAGCCCGACCACGCTGCCCTGGCCTGCTGGGCCGGTACCAAGCAGATTGGTCAGGACCCCGGCCAACGCCATCGTGGCCAGCCACAGCCCGGCGATGATAAGCGCTAGCCGCAGATTGGGCATGGCGTGCCTGATCCGCAAATCAGCAAGAGAGGGTCCAACATGGCCGGACTCTACGTCGATAATGGTTAATCAAATCTATAAAGTCTTGCTGCCGCGTAAGACTTCGCTAAGCCTGATTGCGACAATCTGAAGATTTGTCCTGTTTCGGAACAGTTAGTCGATCCGGGAAGGAACTTGTAGAAGCCATGCCAAACCGCCAGCCGGAGGCATGGCGGTTTGCAGATCGGCGCATAGGAGCGGCTAGAAGAGTTCGATATCGTCCACCGGCGTCGGCAGCACAATGCGGCGCTTGGCGATCGCGGCTTCTTCCCGTGCCACGTTGTCCCCAACCTCACTATCGAGCCGTTTCACGAAGGCCCGCCCGGAATAAGGCTTGAACAGCACGCGGCGGGCATAGGTGCCGCCCAGGTCCTCGCTGGTAGCGACATAGCCTTCATCCAGCAGAAACTGCCGCACGAATTCGATATTCTTGCGCCCCACATCGTCCAGCGCCGAATTGATCTTTCCGCCGCCGAAGACCTTGATTTCCAGGTTCGATTTCTTGCCGGTTCCGCGGGTCAGCACCTTGTTGATGAGCTGTTCCATAGCGAAGGCACCGTAGCGCGCCGATGCGCCGTAGCGGTCCTTGGCAGAGCCCGATTGCTCGGCGAGCAGAAAGTGGTTCATGCCGCCGACATTGGCCACCCGGTCGCGTACGCAGGCCGAAATGCAGGAGCCAAGGACGGTGGAATAGGTGAGATCGGCCGCATCGGAAACATGGCAATCGCCCTGGTGCACGGTCGTAACCACCCCACGATCGAATTCGGGTGGTAGAGAGTTCGGCAAACCCATTTGTCGTCTTGCAACCCCAGTGCGCCAATGGTTCGGATCGTAGCGGAAAACTCGTTAGCCAATTGCTAACCAAGCCGACCGAGGGGTGCAACACCGGCAAATTCGGCAAGAAGAGCTTTAGAAATATTGGGATAGGGTGGCCGTAACGGGGCTAGGAATTCGACCTTTATGTCACTGCAGAAACTCGCGAGAGAACTCGATGAGACGGCGCGCCAGACGGCGTCGATGCTAGAAGGCATCACTGAAGCACTCGACCTTCTTGCCGACAAGAATCTGAGCAAGGACGCTTCCATCCGCGAAGCCGTCCAGATGATCGTTACGGCCCTGCAGGGTCAGGACCGTATCGAGCAGCGTTGCCACAACATGGCCCTAGCCGTCCGCCAGTTCGCCCTGCTGCCGCCCAATGCGCCCGAGAGCGTTTATGACGAGATCTGGTCGAGCCTGACGCTCGACGAACTGCGCGTGCCGGCCCTGTCGGGTATCGCCGCCCACCAGAGCCACGGCGACGCCGAGCTGTTCTAGCTTTCCGCAATACCGCAAGGATGACAGGCGCCCAGGGGCGCCTTTTTTGCGTCGCCCTACCGCGCGGCGGCCTTGTGATGCTGGATGACTTCATCGATGATGAAGCGCAGGAATTTCTCGGAAAATGCCGGATCCAGATTCGCCGCCGCAGCCAGGCTTCGGAGTCGCTCGATCTGCTGCTGCTCACGGCTGGTATCGGTGGGTGCCAGGCCCTTTTCGGCCTTGAGCCGGCCAACCTGCCGCGTCAGCTTGAAGCGCTCGGCCAGGATGAAGACGATCGCCGCATCCAGATTGTCGATGCTCTCCCGCAATTGCAGGAGTTCAGTAGGGATATCTGCTTTCGACATCGAACGCCCTTTCGGAAAACGAAAAGGGCGCCAGCGGCGCCCTTGATGAACAACAAGACTGGCCGGCCTAGCCGTCCATCTTGGCGCCAGAGACCACGGCATGCAGGTCGATCAGCCCGACCATGCGGCTCTCATGGGTCACGATGCCGTTGAGCAGTTCGGTATCGATCGAATTGCCTTCCGGCACATTATGGATGTCGTCGCGCGAGACGGTGAGAATATCGCTGACCGCATCGACCAGGATGCCGACCCACTTGTCGCCCACGCTCATCACCACCACGACATGGTTCTTGGTGGGCGAGGTCTGGCCGTCGCCAAAGCGGGCACGCAGATCGAAGATCGGCACGATCGTGCCGCGCAGGTTGATGACGCCACGGACGAATTCACGGGTATTGGGCAGCGGCGTCGCGCCGTTCCAGGCACGAATTTCACGCACCGTGGTGATCTCCACGCCATAGGTCTGTTCGCCAATGGAGAAAGCGATGAGCTGGAGCGAGTTCTGTCCGGCAACGCCGGCCTTTTCGCCCATATCGTCACGCAAACCGAGCGCTTCCATTTCGTTGCCTTTCTGCCGCCTGTTCTGGACGGCTACGCTTTTACCAACGGCCGCTTAAGGCCGCGTTTAAGTCAGCCGCTATGCGGCGTTCTTGTGCACAATCGTGGTCTTGAGGCCCTGCACGTCCACGATCAGCGCGACATTGCCGTCGCCCAGGATCGTGCCGCCGGCAATGCCGTCCACGCGTTCGAAATTCTCTTCCAGCGATTTGATCACGACCTGCTGCTGGCCGATGATGTCATCGACGATGAGCGCCACCTTGGCCGAGCCCTCGGCTTCGCACAGCACGACGAACCGGTTTTCCGGATCCGTCTCGGTGACCATCTCGAAGCGCTTGGCGAGGTCAATGACCTGCACATATTCACCCCGCACCTGCAGCACCTGGCCACCGGACGGCACCCGTTCGAAGCTGGCGCGCGAACATTGAATGGTTTCGACGATCGATGAGAGCGGCACTACGTATGGCGACACGCCCACCTTGACCAGCATGACATCGAGCACGGCCAGCGTCAGCGGCAGGCGCAGGGTCATCCGGCAGCCCTTGCCCGTCCAGGAGCGAACATGCACCGAGCCGCCGATCTTCTTGATGTTTGACAGCACCACGTCCATGCCGACGCCGCGGCCGGAAATATCGCTGACTTCCGAAGCGGTCGAGAAGCCCGGCGCGAAGATGAGCTGGTCGATCTGCTCGTCGGTCGGCTGCATGTCGGCGGCGACGATGCCCTTGTCACGCGCCAGTTGCAGCACCTTCTCGCGGTTGATGCCGCCGCCGTCGTCCTCGACGACGATCAGAATATTGCCGCCTGCCTGCTCGGCCGAAAGCCGGATCGTGCCGGTCTCTCCCTTGCCACGCTCCAGGCGCTTGTCCGGGCTCTCGATGCCATGGTCGGCCGAGTTGCGGATCATGTGGGTCAACGGGTCGGAAAGCTGCTCGATCACCGTCTTGTCGATTTCGGTGTTCTCGCCAATGGTTTCGAGCTTGATCTTCTTGCCCGTCTTGGTCGCCAGCTCGCGCACCAGGCGCGGCATGCGCGAAAACACCGATTTGACCGGCTGGGCGCGGATGGCCATCACCGAATCCTGCAGTCCGCGCGTGGTCTGGGCCAGCACTTCGAGGCCGCGCACCAGCTCGGTATAGCGGGCACGCAGCGTCTCATCCATCTGCTGGGTCAGCATGGACTGGGTGATCACCAGTTCGCCCACCATGTTGACCACGCGGTCCACCTTGTCGAGGTCGACGCGGATCGACTGCACGCCAACGCTGCGATTGCCGCCGCTTTCCTCGCCCTCGCCGGAACCGGCTGGCGGCGCGGAACGCAGAGGCGTTACGGCGGCAGCAGCCGGTGCGGCTGGCCTGACCGCCGGGCTGGGCTGGATCGTCTCGGCCAGTTCGGCAAAGCTGAGCGTCGGCGGCTCTTCGAAACTGTCCTGTGCGCTGACCGGAGCCGGCTCGGGTTCGGGCGCGAACTGTGGCTCGGCGGCCACGTCGACGTCGCCGGCAAAGTCCAGCAGGCTCGCCACTTCATCATCGGCCAAGGCCAGCAGGTCTGCCGGGTCGGGCTCGTCGCTCGCGGCGGGCGCCGGCTTGGGCGCGACGGGCGCGGGAGCAGACGGCGCTTCGAACGCGGCCGCATCGCTGCCCAGTTGGGCCACCGCAATGTCGCAGTCGCCTTCGACGAATTCGAAGACTTCGCGGATCATCGCCTCGGTAAGGTCGGGGGAGATCATGGTGATCTCCCAGGAGCAATAGACCGCAAAGGGCTCGAAATCGCTCAGGGGCGGAATTTCTTCCAGCACGGCGCGAACATGCATTTCGCCCAGGGCCGCCAGTTCACGGAACAGCAGCAGCGGGTCGTTGGCCCGGGCATAGAGCGCCCGGTGTGGCGTGAAGCGCACTTCCCAATGGCCCGGCTCGATCTGCATCGGCGCGGCCTCGAAGGCATCGTCGATCAGGGGCTCGTCGTCCGCTCCGGCAGCCGCCGGCGCATCGAGATTGACCATCACCGGGGTGAAGTCGATGTCGAATTCCTCGAGCGGCTCGCCGCCTTCATCGTCGCCACCAGCTGCATCGCCGCGCGCCAGGGCGTCGAAGCGCTCCTTCTCGTCCATGCCGTAATCGGCCGGCAGGGCCTCGCCGGTCTGGGCGGCCTTGACGTGGTCGGCCACGATATCATTGGCGCGGATGCACAGCGCCACGACATCGTCGCTCATCTCGACGCGGCCATCGCGCACATAGTCAAGCAGGGTTTCATAGGCATGGGCAAAGCCCACCAGCGCGGAAAAGCCGAAGGCGCCGGCACCGCCCTTGATCGAATGGATGGCGCGGAACACGGCATTGAGCCGATCGGCATCGCGCTCGCCCGCTTCGATCGCCGCGAACTGCTCCTCGAGCTCGGTCAGGAGCTCGGAGCATTCGTCGAAATACGTGGCCTTGAAATCGTCGAGGTCGCTCATGCGGAAACGCCCAACCCTTCTGGGTTCTGGAGACTAGTGGACCACCCGGTGGATGACCGAGATCAGCTTCTCGGGGTCGAAGGGCTTGACGATCCAGCCCGTTCCGCCGGCCGCCTTGCCCTGGTCGCGCTTGTCCTGGCTGGTTTCGGTGGTCAGGATCAGGATGGGCAGGCTCTGGTGCTGGCCCGTTGCCCGCACGTTCTTGATGAACTCGATCCCGTCCATCACGGGCATGTTGATGTCGGTAATCACCACATCGACCGTCTCGGTCTTGAGCACGTCGAGCCCCTGCTTGCCGTCCTCGGCCTGCAGTACCTCGAAGCCGGCATTGCTGAGCGTGTGGTGCAGCATGGCGAGGATCGTCCTCGAATCGTCCACCGTGAGAACCCGCAAAGTCGTCATCCTCTCATCATCTCTGAAAACTGGGCATCCAGACCCAGTCGCGCGATAGCTGCCGTCAATGCGGCGCTCGGCTGCTCGATAGCGAAGTCAAAATGATTCCTCCGGGCGGTTTCCGCCGCGCTGATCAGCATGAACAACGCATTGGTCGACACACGCTCGACGGCATTGGCCGTGACCGTCACCGGTCCTTCCTCGATCGCATCGATCAGGCCGTCGCGAATTCCGTCCAGCGCATCGAGGTCGATGATCGCTGGCAGAGCGACGGATTTCTTGGCCTTGCTGACCATGGCGAGTGATGCCCCCGGAATTCTCTCCCGGCGCCAGTTTCCATGGGAACGGTTTAAGAAGTGCTAACCTTGATGCCGATCGGGGTTGCCACAATTCCGGCCCCTTGCCACCTCGGCGCCGGGTGGGTTGCGGCCCGTTCTGGCACAGCCAGCGCTTTTCCCTTGCGGCCGGCAATGGGAGGGGGGTAACCCATGCACGCCTATTCGAACTGGACCTGCCATGACCATCAATATTGCCCTGACCGGGCTTGCCCGCGACCTTGCCGCCCGCGCCGAAACCGGCAGGCCGATCCGCGTGGGCGTCATTGGCTCGGGCGAGATGGGCACCGACCTGGTGACGCAGATGAGCCTGATGCAGGGCATCGAGATGGCGGCCATCGCCACCCGCCGGCCCCATACCGCGCTCGAGGCCATGACTATCGCCTATGGCGAGGATTCCAAGGGCAAGGTTGCCGATAGCCCGGCCCAGGCGCTGGCGGCTATCGAGGCCGGCAAGATCGCCATCACCTCGGCCGAAACCCTTGTCACCACTGACAATATCGACGTCGTCATCGATGCCACCGGAAAGCCGGGCGTGGCTGCCGACTATGACCTGCTCGCCATGGAGCATGGCAAGCACCTGGTGATGATGAATGTCGAAGCGGATGTCACCATCGGCCCCTATCTCAAGGCGCAGGCCGACCGACTGGGCGTGGTCTATTCCGTTGGTGCCGGGGATGAACCCAGTTCCTGCATGGAACTGATTGAATTCGTTACCACTTTGGGCCTGCCCATCGTCGCCGCCGGCAAGGGCAAGAACAATCCGCTCAAACATGACGCCGTGCCTGACGACTATCGGGAGGAAGCCACCCGCCGGAACATGAACCCTCGCATGCTGGTGGAATTCGTCGATGGTTCCAAGACCATGGTCGAGATGTGTGCCATCGCCAATGCCACCGGCCTCGTACCCGATGTGCCGGGCATGCACGGGCCCAAGGCCGATCGGGACGACATGGCCAAGGTCCTGATTCCAAAGGAAGATGGCGGCATTCTCAACAAGTCGGGCGTGGTCGATTTCACCATCGGCAAGGGCGTGGCGCCCGGCGTCTTCGTGATCGTCAAGGCCGAGCATCCGCGGATCATCGAGCGGATGGATGACCTGCATATCGGGCACGGGCCCTATTACAGCTTCTTCCGTCCCTACCACCTGACGAGCCTGGAAGTGCCGCTGACCTGCGCGCGGATCATGCTGCGTGGCTTGCCCGACATGGTGCCGCTGCCCAACCCTGTGGCCGAGGTTTGTGCCGTGGCCAAGCGCGACCTCATGCCCGGCGAAACCTTTGATGCCATTGGAGAAACCTGCTATCGCAGCTATACGATGACCATCACGGACAGCCGCGCGGCCGGGGCGGTTCCGGTGGGCCTGCTCGAGGGCGGCAAGGTGACGGCGCCGGTGAAAAAGGGCGAGCTGCTGACCAATGCCAACAGTCAGCCGGATACCTCGACGCGGCTCTTCGCCCTTCGCCAGGCGCAGGACAGGATGCTTGGCCTGGCGCGTTAACACAGGGCCGAGTTGGCTAACAGACTGTTAGCATCGACGCTTTCTGCCGGTTGATTTTCGTGACATGCCGGATTAATTCCTGACAGAATAATTCAGGAATTTTTCCCATGGCTGACACAACAGATCCGCGCGCCCCGCAACGCATCCGCCACGATACGCGCATGCGGCTGCTCGAGGCCATCGCGGTAACCGATATTACCCCGAAAATGCGCCGCGTCCGGTTCACGGGCGATCTGGAGGGCTTCGCCTCGCCCGGCCACGCCGACCATATCAAGGCCTTCTTCTTCCCCAGGGGTATCGAACCCAAGCTCGTGCCCATCGGACCGCGCGGCGCCGAATTCGCCGAAGGCGAGCGGCCGGAAATGCGCGACTATACCCCGCGCGCCTGGGACGTGGATAAGGGCTGGATCGACCTCGATTTCGTGCTGCATGGCGATGGTCCAGCCTCGAGCTGGGCGGCCGACGCCAAGATCGGCAGCAAGCTGGTGATCGGCGGGCCGCGCGGCTCGCTCGTCGTGCCATCAGCCTATGACTGGTACCTGCTGGCCGGCGACGAAACCGCCCTGCCCGCCCTCGGCCGCCGCATCGAGGAACTACCATCAGGCAGCAAGGTGCTGGCGGTGATCGAAGTGGCCGATGCGGCTGAGGAGCAGCGCTTCGAGACCAAGGCCGATGTGAGCCTGCACTATGTGCATCGCAACGGCGCACCGGCCGGCACGACGAGCCTGGTGCTCGACACCATCAAGGCGCTGAACTTTCCCGCTGGCGTGGCCTATGCCTATATCGCCGGCGAAGTCAGCATGTCGCAGGCGGTGCGCGCGCATCTGCAGGACGAGCGCGGCTTCGAGCCGCACTATATCAAGGCCGCCGGCTATTGGCGGCTCGGCGTGGCCGATGCGCATGAGGATCATTAGCCGGCTTCCATACTAGCCAATCCTCCGCCCCGAAGCTAAAGCTCTGCGCAGCAACGAGGAGAGCGCCATGAGCAGCAAGAAGGTCCGCTGGGGGATTTTGTCCACCGCCAATATCGGCATGCAGAAGGTGACGCCCGGCATCATGGCCTCGCCCCATTCCGAGGTCGTGGCCATTGCCTCGCGCGACCTGGGCAAGGCCCGCAAGGCGGCGGAGAAGCTGGGCATTGCCAAGGCCTATGGCTCCTATGAGGAGCTGTTCGCCGACCCTGACATCGACGCCATCTACAATCCCCTGCCCAATCACCTGCATGTGCCGATGACCGTGGCCGCGGCCAAGGCGGGCAAGCATGTGCTGTGCGAAAAACCCATTGCGCTCAATGCCAGGGATGCCGAGGCACTGCGCCAGTGCCCACCCGAAGCCATCGTGCTCGAAGCCTTCATGGTACGCTTCCACCCGCAATGGCAACGCGCCCGCGAAATCATCCGCTCGGGCGAACTGGGCGAAGTGCGCGCCATCAATGCCGCCTTCACCTATTTCAATGCCGACCCCAACAATGTGCGCAACCAGGCCGATATCGGCGGCGGCGGCGTGATGGATATCGGCTGCTATCCCATCACCGCAGCGCGCTTCCTGTTCGAGGCCGAGCCGAAACGCGTCGTCTCGCTGGTGGAGCGCGACGCGACGTTCGGCACCGATCGCCTCGCCAGCGTCATCGCCGATTTCGGCAATGGACGGCGGCTCAATTTCACCTGCTCGACCCAGACCACGCCGCATCAGCGCGTGCTGGTGCTGGGCAGCAAGGCCAAGCTCGAAATCATCATCCCCTTCAACGCCCCGCCCAATGAGCGCACGGCCATCACCGTCGATACCGGCGCACCCTTCGACGGCTCGCTGGCCCGGCGCGAAATCCTGCCGGCGGTCGACCAATATACCGAACAGGCCGAAGCCTTCGCGCTGGCCGTGCTGGGCGAGAAGAAGCTGCCCTGGGGCATCGAGGACGCAATTGCCTCGATGCGCGTGATCGATGCCGTGTTCGAGAGCGAGAAGACCGGAGGCTGGGCGGCGGTTTAGGCTATTCCAGCCTGGTCGCAGCAGCCGCTATCGACGTGCGCGGTGGCGCTGCTGGGCCGCAAGCTGACCCCGGCACCGCAGGCCATCCTGGCGACGGCGGAGACGCTGCTGGCACACAAGCTGGCTTAACCCGTGATGGGCAAGGGCGATTTATCCCCCTTGCCCTCGCCCCGATTATTGTCCATATCAGCACGCGTCGGAACGGGGCTGTAGCTCAGTTGGGAGAGCGCGTCGTTCGCAATGACGAGGTCAGCGGTTCGATCCCGCTCAGCTCCACCATTCCGGCTTTCCCCTATTTGCGCCTGGGCTTGCCCTCG
>CBIGSA010000047.1:0-15888 GCA_966192215.1 uncultured Devosia sp.
GGCCTGGACCGCCGACGGGCTGGTGAGCGACGAATGGGAACCCATGTCCCCGGTCACTGGCAAGCTCGACGCCTTCGAATGGAAAATCCCGGTGACCATCACCGGTCGCCCCGCCGCCGAGCCCACCACGCCGCAATTGCCGGCCGAAGCGCCCTTGCCTCTTGCACCGGCCGCAAACCCAACGTAAAAGCCACCGCGTCGCCGCAGTAGCTCAGTTGGTAGAGCACGTCATTCGTAATGATGGGGTCGGGGGTTCGAGTCCCTTCTGCGGCACCATTCCCCTCAGGCAGAAGCTTCGTCGCTCGCCCCCACCAGGCGCAGCCTGTGGGCCTGCCGTGCCGTGGGAGCAATGGCCTTGATGGGTCGCGGTTCCGCGCCGAAAAGGATGTTGCGCTCCTCGGGCGTCGACATGAAGAACGGATAGCGCTCGATGATGCGCGGCAGCGTGACGGGCAGGTAGGTCGCGTAGAGGCAGACGGGGAACATCAGTTCACCCCAATGTCCTTCGCCGGCCAGTTGGGTGGAGCCGAAAACCCGCTTGTAGAAGGGCGCATGCTCGGGACGGACCGAGGACAGGCAATAGGTCGCCCCGAAGTACTCGCTGGCCATGACGCCAATGCGCAGCGTCAGATAGGGCAGGGCCGGAAATTCGAGCGTGGCATCGCGATCCGCCGTGAAGCGGCTGGGATCGAGGAAAGTCTGGCCCTGATCGAGAATGCCGCCCAGCACATCCGGCCAGATGCCCAGGCTCGGCGAGGTCCGCTGCTCGGGCGTCGCGAAATGCAGGCGGATCGAACTGACCAGCTTGTCGTCGATATAGACCCCGAAACAGTAGCAGTTCGGCGCCTCGTCATAGGCATCGCGCGTGATCTGCTGGGAGTTGATCGGGATGAATTCTTCCCGCCGATATGCCTCGTAGCGTAGCCGGTAAACCGGGTCGAACTGCTCGTCCACCGAGACACGGCGATACTGCACGCGATCAAGCAGATCGATCAAGGTCAGGGCAAAACGGGAGGTCGTGTTGCTTGCCTGGGTTGCCGAACTCATTACCAAAAGTCCCCCTAGTCGCGGGGATATTAAGCTTTTGTTAGGCATGTCGGCATTGGGAAAAATGACGCGCAGGCCGCACCCAATACCGGCCTGCGCCAGATTTACTTTGGTTTACAAAGCGTTAATGCAGGTTAACCATGCCGAAGGTTTGCCTGCGGCGATACCTGGCCGGCATTGAGACGGCCGATCAGCTCGCCGATATCGCGCTCCGGCAGCGGACGGCTGAAGAAATAGCCCTGCACCTGCTGGATTTCGGTATGCGCCATCATCGCATTGAGCTGCTCTTCGGTCTCGACGCCCTCGGCAATGACCGTCAGATCCAGATCGCGCCCCAGCTTGGCAACATTGGCTAGAAGGCGCAGCGAACGCGGATTGCTGGCAATATCGGCCACAAAGGACCGATCGATCTTGAGCTTGGTGAAGGGCAAGGCATTGAGATAGCTCAGTGACGAATAGCCCGTGCCGAAATCGTCGAGTGCAATGGCAATGCCCTTGGCGGCCAGGTCGCTCAGCACGCGATGCGCAATTTCACGCTCCTCGATGACGGCGGTTTCCGTCACCTCGATCTCGAGCCGTGCCGGGTCGAGCCCGGACCGCGTCAGGGCGTCTTCGACCAGCCGGCCCAGATCATTGGCGCGGAAATCGCGGGCCGAGATGTTGACGGCCACGCCCACGTCGCCAGGCCAGCTGCCGCACTGTTCCACAGCCCGGCCGATCACCCAGGCGGTGATCTCGGAAATGAGCCCCATTTCTTCGGCCAGCGGAATGAAGGTGGAGGGCGGAATCGGCCCCAGTTCCGGATGGTTCCAGCGCGCCAGCGCCTCGCAGGTCACCACCTTGCGGCTGGCAATATCGATAAGCGGCTGGAAGGACAGGGCCAGCGCGCCCTGTTGCACCGCATCGCGCAGGTCGGATTTGAGCCGCTGACGGTAATGATAGTCGATATCCATCTGGGCATGGAAAAGCTGGCTGCGCGCCTTGCCATCGCCCTTGGCGGAATAAAGCGCCAGGTCGGCCTTGGTCATCAGGTCGTCAAGTGCTTCGGACGCGATCGCGCTGGTGGCCAGCCCCACGCTGACGGTCACCGACAGGGTGAGCCCTTCGAGACGGAACGGATTGGCAAAGGCGCCTAGAATGGCGGTCGCATCGGCCTGGGCCTGCGCGGCGTCGCCCACCGCGCCGCGATAGATGACGAATTCGTCGCCCCCCAGCCGCGCCAGCACGGCCTCGGCCGGCAGCGTCTGGCGCAGGCGGTTGGCCACCTGCATCAGCAATTCGTCGCCCACGATATGGCCGAACGTATCGTTGACATGCTTGAAGTCGTCGATGTCGATGATCATCAGCGACACCAGCCGCGGCTGCGCCCCCGCAAAGCGGCGGGCCTCCATGTCCTCGGTGGCCAATTCGCCGAAATAGGTGCGGTTGGGCAAAGCCGTGAGCGTATCATGGCGCGCCATGAAATTGATGCGCTCTTCCGAGGCGACACGCTCGCTGATGTCCTCGAACAGCAGCACGCTGCGCTCCAGGCGCGAGCTGACGGTCACTTCGTAGTAGCGGCCGGCCGGCAGGCAGAGCAGGACCTTGCCCGAATTGCCCTGCCCGACCATGTCGAGCAGGCGGTCCACGGAAGTCCGCGGCAGGTGACCGCTGTCACCCAGCCCGTTGAGAACCGCAACCAGCGGCCGGCCGATCAGGTCGGCCAGGCCAAGCAAGGCGAACAGCCGGACGGCGCGCTCGTTGGCGACCGAAATGACGCCCCGCTCGTCGAGCATGCACAGTCCATGCTCGAGCGTGGTCATGGCCATGTCCAATTCGGCCGCGAGGCGGGACGCCTCGACCCGGCCATGCACAGCACTGAGCAGGATGGACCGCGTATCGGCGGCCAGCTTGCGGAAGCTGGCCAGCATGATGCCCAGCAGCAGCGCCAGCACGATATGGTAGAAGTCGCCATGCAGCGCGTAGCCGAGCGACAGCGGTATGATGACCAGGACCATCTGGATGGTCACCAGGCGATCCAGCCCGAAATTACGCGCCACCAGGCCCACCATGGCAGCAGTGGTCAGGGTTGCGCTGGTCAGTTCGGCAAAGGGATCCTTGACCACGACCATGGAGATGAAGCACCAGGCGCCATAGACGATACCCGCCATGGCGCCGGAAACGACCGCCCGGTTTTCCCAGTATTCGGCAGCATCGGCATCATCATTGTCTATCGCGGCCCGCATGAAGGCGCGCGCATCGGCATAGCGCAGCAGGCCGACGACGAGCAGGGCCAGCGAAACGGCGAAAAGCGGCAGGGACTGGGACTTGTAGGCGGTCAGGCCCGCGGCAAGCGCCGTGCCGCAGGCAGCAGCAAACATTGCCTGGCGGTCCCGGTAGACCGATCGGATGATCGACACATAGTCGAGCGCTGGCATTGTCTTTCGCGCTGAGGTAAACACGCGGTTCCCCTTGTTAGCAGCGATTAGAAACCCCTTAAGCCCTTAAGAACGCCTTGCAACGGGCCGTTCGGGCCCCGATGCGGCGGAAATTCCCGATGGCAGGGTGAACAGGTGCTTAATGCCGGCGGAGGAGACACCGCGCCGTCTAGAAGCCCGCCTGGGCGGCCTTGAGCGCGGCAATCGCCTGTTTCGGTGTCATGGCCGGATCGTTCCAGTAGGCATTGGCGACATCCCAGATCGCATTGACCCAGTCGGGAGCCGCTGTCAGATGCGGCGTGGGCAGGGCAAAACCGGCTCGATCCAGCGCCGCCAGCACCTTTTTCGAACAGGCATCGATGGTTCGGCGCGCATCGAACCGCACCGGCGTCGATCCCTTGGCCTCGGCAAAGCGGCCCTGGACCGCGGCATCGACCACCACATCGGCAAAGAGGCGCTCGGCGGCCTCGGTTTCCGGCGGTACGCCGCCCAGCAGGCCCCAGCTATCCACCGTGACCGGTAGATGGGCCGCTCCGGGCACGAAAAGACAGCCGAAATCCCGGTCTTCGCTCTTGCCGGCCGCGCGCCATTCGCCCTTCATCCAGTCGCCCTGCAATTGCAGCAGGGCGGTTCCTGATATCACCATATTGGTGGCCATGTTCCAGTCGCGCTGCGGAGCGCCCGCATCGGCTTCCTGCTGGAAGCGGCGTAACCAGGTGAAGACCTCGACAAGGCTCGCATCGTAGAGCACGGCCGGATCGGTGGTGGCGCCATAAAGACCGCTATAGACATCAGGCGCGCCCAGGCTGGCCACCAGGGCATGGGTCAGGTAGCCGACCTGCCAGGGCTGGCCCCCCAGCGCGACGGGCAGGAAACCCGCTGCCCGCACCGCGTCGAAATCGGCCCACATATCCTCGAGCGATGTCCAGCTTTCAGGGTCGATGCCGGCGGCATCGGCCACGGCACGATTGTAGTAAATCATCGCATCGGCATGGATGGAAACCGGCGCCTTGACGATCGTGCCATCAACGGTGATGGCGTCGCGCACCACCGGCGGAAACTGCGCCAGCGCCCCGCTGGCAGCAAACTGCTCCTCCAGATGCAGGACCTGTCCCTGGCCATCGAGCGCGCGATAGATATCGGGCTGCAATTGCAGAAAGACATTGGGACTTGCCCCGGCGGCAATCAATTGCACGACATCGATATCGCCATTGGCGTCATGCGGAATGGCCAGCGGCACCCAGCTATGGCCATGGGTTTCGAGTTCCTCGCGCAGCACGTTGAGCGCGGTGAGCTCGGCCGGCGAGGCCCAGTTGTGATAGACTATGAGTTCGGCCGCCCGCGCGGCGGGGATGGCAAGCATGCCCGCCAGGGCAAATGCGCCAAGTCGTCTCGTCCAAACCACGCGGTCGCCCCTCCTCGCTCGCGGATCTGAATAGACCTGATTGGCCATGCGCCATTTCAGGCTTGCGCACGCTGCGACCAAACTGCTTGCCACCGCGTTAATGCCTGCCACGGAAGCGTCGCTTTAGGCCCCTAGAAGCGACGATGACAGATAGGAACGGGTGACGGCATGGTCGAGAAGCTGAGCGACAAGGAACGCGAAGACGGGCTGAGCGGCCTCAATGGCTGGGTCTATGACGAAGGGGCCGGTGCCATCGACCATGTCTTCAAGTTCAAGGACTTTTCCGAAGCTTTCGCCTTCATGACCCGTGTGGCCCTGGCAGCCGAAAAGGCCGGTCACCATCCCGACTGGTCCAACAGCTACAACAATGTCTCCATCCGCCTCTCGACCCACGATGCCGGCGGCCTCAGCGCCAGGGACATCGCCTTGGCCAGGGCCATCGACAAGATCCTGATCTAGTGGAAATTTCGCCCGGCCGGCAGGGCGGCATAGGCCCGGCGCCGGGCGAGCTCTTCTTCGCGCAACCTGTTGCGGTCGCGGCTCTGGCTGGAGGGAGGACCGGACTTGCCTTCGTCGGCCCGCGCCACGATCGCATCGCCTATATCGAGCCCATGCGATAGATCCAGCAGGTAGGGCGTCAGATCCACCATGTCCTCGGCGATGATGTGGATCACCAGGCCTTCCTTCTGCAGCCTGCCATGCACCGCCAGCATGCGGCTGGACAGCAGCGTCCGGCGCATCTCGTCCTTTTCGAAAAGCTTTGGCCAGATGACGATATTGGCAATGCCCGTTTCATCTTCCAGCGTGGCGAAGATGACCCCGCTGGCCGTGCCCGGGCGCTGGCGCACCAACACCAGGCCTGCCACTTCGATCCGGTGCCCCGGTGTCACCTTGTCCAGATTCTCCGCTCTGGTCGTGCCGCGGCCATCAAGCATCGGCCGCAGGAACTGCACCGGATGCCCCTTGAGCGACAGCGAGAGCGTCGCATAGTCGTGGATCACTTCCTCGCCGGGTTGCATCAACGGCAGGCCTGCCGATTCTTCCGGTACCGGCAGGGCCGGCTGCGCGGCGGCAAAGAGCGGCAGCATTTCGGCCCCATGCGTGCCCATCAATCCCTTGACCGCCCAGAGTGCCTCGCGCCGGTTGAGGCCCAGCTGGGCAAAAGCATCGGCCCGGGCGAGCTTTTCGAGGCTGGCAATCGGCACCCCGGTCCGCAGCCACACATCGCGGATTGACGTATAGCCTTCCCCGCGCAACTCGACGATCCGCTCGATATCCTTCTTGGCCAGGCCCTCGACTTCCCGCAGGCCCAGCCGCAGCGCTTTTTTCGACCAGATGACCTCCCGCATGGGCGCATGACGCTCCCAGACATGGTCACTGGCACGCCATTTCGTATCCTCCAGAGTGCTGTCATGATCCGACCGGTTGATATCGGGCGGCCGCACCTCGACCCCATGCTCGACCGCATCGCGCACCAGTTGGCTGGCGGCATAAAACCCCATGGGCTGGGAATTGAGCAGCGCGCAGGCAAAGACATCGGGGTAATGGCATTTGAGCCAGCACGAAGCATAGACCAGCAGCGCGAATGAAGCCGCATGGCTTTCGGGGAAGCCATATTCGGCAAAGCCCTTGATCTGGTCGAAGGCGCTGCGGGCGAATTCGGGCTTGTAGCCATTCTTCGCCATGCCGGTCAGGAAATCGGCCTCGAACTGCTCGATCTGGCCGGTGCGCCGCCAGGCGGCCATGGCGCGCCGCAACTGATCGGCCCGGCCGGCCGAAAATCCGGCGCCCACGATGGCGATCTGCATGGCCTGTTCCTGGAAGAGGGGTATGCCCAGCGTACGATGGAGTACAGCTTCCAGTGCCTTGCTGGGATAGGAGACCTTTTCGATGCCCTGCCGGCGCTTGAGATAGGGATGCACCATGCCGCCCTGGATCGGTCCGGGCCGGACAATAGCGACCTCGATGACGAGGTCATAGAACACCTTGGGTTGCAGCCGGGGCAACATCGACATCTGCGCGCGGCTCTCGATCTGGAACACGCCGATCGTATCCGCCCGATGGGTCATTTCGTAGACCGGCCTGGCCCTTTCGGGATGCTTGAACTCTTCATTCTGCAGCTCAGCCAGCTTCACTTCCTGCCCGTAATGAACATGCATCAATTCGAAGGCACGGCGCAGGCAGGTGAGCATGCCCAGGGCCAGCACATCGACCTTGAGGATGGCCAGGGCGTCGATATCGTCCTTGTTCCATTCGATGATATTGCGGTTGTCCATGGCCGACTTGCCGATGGGCACCAGGCTTTCCAGAGAATCGCGGGTGATGACGAAGCCACCAACATGCTGGCTCAGGTGGCGCGGAAAGCCCTTGAGGACCTTGATGACCTCGAACATCTGCGCCAGCACCGGATCATCAGGATCGAGCCCGATCGAACGCACCTTGCCCAGTTCGACCTTCGACCCCCAACCCCAGTTCAACTGGTTGAAGGCGTTGATCACATCGTCCGAAATGCCGAAGGCCTTGGCAGTCTCGCGCATGGCGCTCTTGGAGCGATAGGAGATGACATTGGCGGTGAGGCCCGTGCGCCTGCCGCCATATTTGGCGTAGACATACTGCATCACCTCCTCGCGGCGCTCATGCTCGAAATCGACATCGATATCGGGCGGCTCGTCCCGCTCGGTCGAGATGAAGCGGCCAAAGACCAGGTTGGCCTTGCGCGGATCGACCTCGGTGATTTCGAGACAGAAACAGACCGTGGAATTGGCCGCCGATCCGCGTCCTTGGCACAGGATGTTCCGCTCGTAGCGGGCAAAGCGGACGATGTCATGCACCGTCAGGAAATAGGCGGCATAGTGCTTTTCGTCGATCAGCTTGAGCTCGGACCGGATCGTGGCGGCGATAGCCTCCGGCACGCCTTCGGGAAACCGCTTCGCCGCCCCTTCCCAGGTCAGCCGCTCCAGCGTCTGCTGCGCCGTCTCGCCATTGCCGATGGTTTCCTCGGGATAATTGTATTTGAGCTGGTCGAGCGAAAAGCCGATCCGGGCGATGAAGCGCCCGGTTTCGGCCAAAGCCTCGGGATGATCGCTGAACAGGCGGGCCATTTCACCCGGCGGCTTGAGATGGCGTTCGGCATTGGCCGCGAGGCGCCAGCCGGCGCTTTCCAGTGTCAGATGCTCGCGGATGCAGGTCACCACATCGGCCACCATGCGGCGGTTCGGCTCATGATAGAGCACGTCATTGGTCGCGATCATGCTGGCGCGATGCACTCTTGCCAGTTCGGCCACCCGGTTGAGGCGGGCGCGGTCCTGCCCGTCGAAACGCGGCGTGCCGGCCAGCCAGACGCGGCCCGGCGCCTCCCGCGTCAGCATGTCGAGCGTCCTGGCCGTCAGGCCCCAATCGCTCTCGTCCGGCATGAGGATGAACAGCTGCCCCTGCGCATAATGTTCCGGCGGCCCATGCTCCTTTTCGAGATTGCCCGCACCGAACAGGTCCGGAAAATGCAGCACCGGCTTGCCCTTTTCGCCGCGCTGGTTGCCCACAGTCAAAAGCTTGCACAGCCGCCCATAGGCCACCCGGTCGGTGGGATAGGCGATGATGTCGGGCGTGCCATCGGCAAAGCAGAGCCGCACGCCGACGAGATAACGGAAATCGGGAAATTTCTCCTTGTTGTCGCGCGCCACCACATAGCCGCGCACCACGCCGGCAAAACTGTTGCGGTCGGTCACCCCGAAAGCCGTGAGGCCCAGATGCATGGCAGCCGACACCATTTCCTCCGGATGCGACCCGCCGCGCAGGAAGGAGAAATTGGTGGTCGAAACCAGCTCGGCATAATCGGCAACAAGCTGGTCCGGTCGCGGCCGGGACCCTGCTTTTGGCTCGAAATTGACAACCTGGCTCATGCGAAAAATCCATGCAGATACCAGACAGCCGGTTCGCCTTGCTGGTGGAAACCCTGCCGGAAAATCCAGAAGCGGCGTCCGCTTCCGTCCTCGACCACGAAATAGTCGCGCGTGCCGGCCTCGGGATCAAACTTCGACAGGTTCGGAATATAGGGCGGTGTCTCCCCTTCTTTGGGCTTTTCGGGCGACACCAGTTGCAGCCGCTGGCCGCTGCGCCACCATTCGGCGCCGAGCCGTTCGGGCCCCGAAGCCTTTTCGATCTTGTAGCTGTCGCGCCGCCAGATCATCGAGGCGGGCAGCCCGTCGGGCACTTCGGCATTGATGGCCACCCGTTCCGGCATGGGCAATAGCCGCAGTGGCCGGGGCGGCACGGGCCAGCCGGCACCGCGCGGCGCATCATTGGCCGCCAGCGCCGGCACCAGCCGCGCCGCCTGTTCGGGAATGTGGCTGGCCACCAGTTGCGTTCTGAGCACCGCCATCGTGCCGAGCCGGCTGCTCATCCGGTCGTTGAGCTGGTCAAGATCTTCGGCCACGCCCTGATGCGAGAAGGCGCCGAGCTGCACCGCATCGAGCTCGGAAACCGAGCTGACCGCCAGCCGGATCATGTCGATGCCGAAGCCGGCATCGTATTCGCCCTCCAGCCGCTCGGCGCGATTGGCGAAAAGCTTGGTGATATGCGCGGGGTCGCGCGTCACCCGTGCCGAATTGACCGACAAAGCCATCACCTTGTGATCGACGCGATAGAGGAAGAGGTGGAAGGCCTGCCCGCCCTGCCCTTCAGCCTCGAGACGAATGGCGAGCTGGATGGCCAGGTCGTGGCAGGTCATCAGCACATCGTCCATCAGCCCGATCGGGTCGGCAAAGCGCCGCTCGGCATAAAGCTCGGCCGGCGGCAGGCGCGGCACCATCCGCTCCTCGATCAGGCCATAGGCCTGGTCGAGCCGGGCCAGCAGCGAGGCGCCGAACCGCGCCTGCAGGGGCTTGCGCGGGCGGGGCCGAACCTGGCCCACGCTCTTGAGCCCCATCTGGATAAGGCCGGCAATCTGCGCCGGCTCCAGCCGCAGGGCGTGGACGGGCAGCGCATCGAGAACATTTTCGAGATCGGCGGCCTCGACTACCTGGCTGCGGGCAAAATGGCTGACACCCCAAGCCGCCCCGATCGTGGGAGCAATGGCGCCGGCCACGGTATAGCCGAGGTCGCGCAGCCGGGTGAGCAGCAACCGCAGCATGGGCCGTTCGCCATCGAACAGATGCGCCACCCCGGTAATGTCGAGCACCAGGTCACCGAAGCCGGCGACCTCGCTCATCACCGAGACGAGTGGACTGGCATTGGAATGCCAGTCGGCGAAATCGGCAAAGGCGGCATCGAGCAACGGGCGGTCCATTTCGCGTACCGTCAGCCCGGGCACCATGGCGCGGGCATCGGCCAGGTTCTGCCCTGCACTCAGGCCCAACCGCATGGCTTCGGCATCGACGGCCGCCAGCCGCAACCCGCCCTTGACGGGTTCATAGAGCACCAGCGGCCCCGTGAGCCGGGGATCACGCCGTTTGAGATAATCGGTCGGCCAATGCGGCAGGAACAGCACGAGGAAGCGTCGCGCGCCGGGCAAGCCGGTCTGCATGGCGGCGCTGAGCAGGGAGTGTTGCGAATCCATTTTCCGTCCAACCCAGCAGGAATTCGGTTCCGGTCTTGATGATGGCGCCTTTTTCCAGCGCCGCCCGCCAGCGCAACGGCCCCGGCGCCTTGGCGTCGTAACGCGCACGGGCACTGTGGACGGGCATGAGGCGCCAGCGCAGATGGGCAGCACTGGCCTCGCGCCCCTGCCCGTAGCGCAAGAGGAAAATCGAGCCGCCCGTAGTGGCGGCGCGCAGGCTGAGCCGCCGGCTGGCGGTGAAATCGAGCAGCTTGGAATGGCTGCCGATATCGGCCACCACAGCCGCCACCGCGCGGCAGGCAATGGCCTCCTCGGCCGCCCAAAGCAGCTCGCCCATATTGGCCGCCCGCACCAGCACCAGCGCATCGGGATCGAGCCCGAAGCTCAGCAGGCCCGGCCCATAGGGCAGGCCCAGTTTCTGCGCCTCGTCGGCCAGTTGCAGATAGATGACGGCACGCCTTTGCGCGGTGAGCAGGCCCTTGGCCTGCGCCAGGGCGAAGCCGAGCAGCGCGCCGGCATTACGCCGCTCGTCGGTGAACACTTCCTGCAGCATACCGCCGGCCAGTACCGGAAAGGCGCCGCCCTGCTGCTCGACCAGCACCCGTGCCTCGGCCAGAGCCGGCTTGCGCTCGATATCGGCAATGGTTTCCCGCAGCGCGGCAAGGCGCTGTTGCTGGTCGGGTGCGGGCATCGCCCCAATCCTCAAGTGAACAAAACAGGAACATTTAGACTCCGAATCTGCATGGAGTCGAGTCCTTTTCGCGGGGGGGGTGGTGTGGCGCCTGCGCATCAAGCCCGGTCAAGAGCGCGTGACCCGGCACCCCGCCCATTCACGCCGGACAACATGGCTGCTAATTCTGCCCCTGCCTGCCTCCCGGCGTGCAAACCCTTTTCGCGTTCCGCTCCCCAAGGAGGCTTGCGCCATGTTCGAGGCCATTACCCGCCTGTTCAACAAGCCCGAAGCCGTTCTCTCCAACCACGATCCCAAGCTGGCCGTCGCCGTCCTGCTCGTGCATCTGGCCGCCGTGGACGGACAGATGAAGGACGAGGAGCGCAATGCCATCAAGGGCGCGCTGATGGATCATTATGACATGGACGAAGCCGCCGTGGATAAACTGGTCCGCGAGGCGGCTCTGCGCGATGCCGAGGCAGTGGATTTCTACAAATTCACCTCGGGCCTGACCCAGCTCGAGATGGAGGACCGCATCGAGATCGTCCGCATGATGTGGACCGTCGTGTTCTCCGACAAGAAGAACCATGAGCTGGAAGACAACATGGTCTGGCGCATTGCCGAACTGATCGGCGTTTCCAGCCGCGACCGCACCATCCTGCGCAACCAGGTGGGACGAGCCGAGAAAGCCTAATAGGCCTCGAAGTCCCCGACTATCTCCACCTCGTCGCCGGCACAGTCGAACTCGCCTGCCTTGTCGGCCGCCTCGCGGGCCAGTTCATTGGCATTCTTATTGGCCAGCGCATCGATATAGGCGATGTGGCAGCTATTGCCCTCGACCAGTTGCGTCACTACCAGCACCTGCCCCTTGTCCTCGCCGGTTTCGGGATCGGCCGTATGATAGCGCACGATGGTGGCAATGGGCATCCAGCGACCCAGATCGTTGCTGAGCCGCCATTCGAGCTTCTCGCCCAGGCGATTGAACGGCGGCAGCGTCTGCCCATCGCCTGCCTTGGCGCCGAAGCCATAGATCAGCGCAAAGCGCAGGTCGCCCTCGGTGACCATCAGCGGATAGCCCTTGTAGCCCGGACAGGCCCAGCTGGCGCCGAAATCGTCGGCATCGAGCACCAGGCATTCGTCGAGGTCGAGATCGGTATAGGCACTGTTGAACGCCGCCTGCGCCGGAGTGGCGAGAGCGGCAATTGCCAGCAGGGTGGCCAGGATCGGTTTCATTGCATTCCTTCGCTGAAGAGCAGGACAGGCAGGGTTGCGCCAAACTGGCTTGCCTTTGCGGCCTCGGTTGGGCACAACGCAGCCACTTTGTCGCCCTCCCCGATGAACGAGACCTGAATCCATGAATATCGACGCCATCCCAACCGGCAAGAACCCGCCCGACGACCTCAATGTCATCATCGAAGTCCCCCTGGGCGGCGAACCGATCAAATACGAGATCGACAAGGATTCGGGCGCGCTCTTCGTCGACCGCTTCCTCTATACGCCCATGCGCTATCCGGGCAATTACGGCTTTGTGCCCCACACTCTGTGCGGTGACGGCGACCCGCTCGACGTCATCGTGATGAATTCGCGGCCGCTGGTTCCCGGCGCAGTCGTGCGCTGCCGCCCCATCGGCGTGCTGTTCATGGAAGACGATGGCGGCCAGGACGAAAAAATCCTCGCCGTGCCGGTGCAGAAGCTGACCCGCATGTACGACCACATCAAGGATATCAACGATATCCAGGCCATCCAGGTGGAGCGCGTGAAGCACTTCTTCACCCATTACAAGGATCTCGAGCCCGGCAAATGGGCCAAGATCAGCCATGTCGGTGGCTATGAGGACGCCAAGAAGGTAATCCTCGATTCCATCGAAATGGCGCAGAAGGCGAAATAGGCCCGGCCTCATCCCTGCCGCATGGATTGTGCATGCACTATGGGGTCATGCACAATCCGGAGGTTCCGATGCACCGCGCCCTTGCCGCACTCGCCACCGCCGCCCTGCTTGCTAACCCCCTCATGGCGCAGGAACAGGCCATGCCTGCCGACGCCGAAATCGCGCAGATCCTGGCCGATCGCATCGACCGCGACCAGGCCAATGTCGCCATATCGGTGGCGGTAATCGAAGATGGCGCGCCGCGCTTCGTGTCGCATGGCACCATGTCCAAGGACGATCCGACGCCGGTCGACGAACACACCCTGTTCGAGGCCGGCTCGATCACCAAGGTGATGACCAATGTGCTGCTGGCGCAACTGGTGGTCGATGGCCGCGTCGACCTCGATGCGCCGCTGACTGACTATCTGCCCGAAGGCACGATATTGCCCGAGCGCGACGGCAAGGCGATCACCGCCTTCGACCTGGCCACCCACACATCAGGCTTTTCCGGCCTGCCCGAGGCCCTGATCACCGATGGCGGGGCCAATCCCTATTCGGGCTATGGCGCCGACGAATTGATGGCCTGGATCGCCGAATACGAACTGCCACGCGCCATTGGCGAACAATTCGAATATTCCAATGTCGGCATCGCCCTGCTCGCCCAGGCCATCGAGCATGTGAGCGGCAAGCCCTATGCCCAATTGCTTGAGGAGCAGATTCTCGATCCGCTCGGCATGGACGAAACCCTCCTCGCCACCACCACCGATCCCATTCCCGGCATGGCACAGGGCCATGATGCCGGCGGCGAACCGGTGCCCAACTGGGATTTCGGCGCCTTTGCCCCGGCCGGAGCGCTGGTCAGCAACACGGCCGACCTCGCCAAATTCATCGCTGCCGCCAGCGGCGCGGTGGAAAGCCCGCTGGCACCGGCCTTCGCGATTCTGCTGGATCGCACGCGCCCCACCGGCGGCGGCGACAGTGTCGGGCTGGGCTTGTTCGACCTCACCGCTGCTGGCCGCGATATTGCCTGGCACAACGGCATTACCGGTGGCTATCGCAGCTTTGCCGGCTTTGACCGCAAGACCGGCAATGGCGTCGTGGTCCTTTCCAGCATGGTCACCGAAGCCGGCATCGAGGATATCGGCCTGCATCTGCTCGATCCATCCATTCCCCTGCGCGAGCAACCCAGGCCGCGCGAGGTCGCCGAGATCGATCCGGCCATCCTGCCCGCCTATGCCGGCCAATACCTGCTGGCGCCCGCCGTCACCATTTCCATCACCGCCGAAGGCGACCGGCTCTTCGCCCAACTCACCGGGCAGGAGCGTTTCGAGATCTTCCCTGAAAGCGACCGCCGCTTCTTCTTCCGCGTGGTCGATGCCCAGATCACCTTTGCCGACCCCGTGGATGGCGCGGCGCCCAGCCTGATGCTGCACCAGAACGGGCAGGACATGACGGCGATCCGCCTGCCATGACTGGTCGTATCGTCATCCTCAACGGCGCCCCGCGCTCGGGAAAATCCTCCATCGCCAAGGCCATGCAGGCCCATCTCCCCGGCCACTGGATCAACCTCGGCGTCGATGCCCAGAACGCCAGCCTACCTCAGGCGCTGATGCCGGGGATAGGTTTGCGGCCGGGCGGGGAAATGCCGGAACTGGAGCCCCATGTCGTGCGGCTTTACCTGGCGCTCTACGACGCCATTGCCGCCCATGCCCGGCAGGGCTTCGACGTCGTGGCCGATCTGGGTCATCACGACGTCTATTCCCGCCCGCTCGGCATCCTGCCCGCCTGTGCCCGGCGCATGGCCGGGCTCGATGTGCTCTTCGTCGGCGTGCATTGCCCGATCGAGGAGATCATGCGCCGCCGCAACGCCAATCCGCAGGGCGGCTTCTATGCCGCCGGCGATACCGTGCCGCCACCGGTGCAGCGCTGGCAGGATGCGGTGCATGTACCCGGCATCTACGACCTCGTGGTCGATACCGGCACGATGAGCGCCGATGATTGCGTCGCGGCCATAGCAGCGGTCCTGGCCGATCCGCCTGCCGAACGCGCCTTTGCCAAACTCGCCGCTATGAGCCCAGCCCCATCCGCGCCAGCAGGCGATCGCCTCTGACGAACTGGTGCCAGAGCGCCGCCCCGACATGGCCGACCAGCAGCACGATCAGCACCCGCGCCAGAATGCCATGCAGGGTGAAGGGCGGCGCCAGGGTGAAATCGGGCAAAGGCAGCGGCGCAGCACCGGCTAGGTGCGCCCCGCCGCCGCTGAGGATTACCGTGGCAATGCCGCTCGAGACCATCACGAGAATAACGGCATAGAGCCCGTAATGGACGATGTGAGAGGCCAGCGCCTGGCCGCGCGACAGCCCGGCGGCATCGGCCGGACGGCGATCGAGAAACAGCCACCAGACCAGGCGCAGCAGGGTGAGCACCCCGATCAGCACGCCCATGATGACGTGACCGCGCAGCAGGCTGAGCTTGAACGCCTCGTCGGCGCTATTGGCCGCGGCAAGGCCGGTGCCCAGCATGCCGAAAATGGCCAGGGCAGTGAT
This sequence comes from uncultured Devosia sp., assembly GCA_966192215.1. Lineage (GTDB taxonomy): Bacteria > Pseudomonadota > Alphaproteobacteria > Rhizobiales > Devosiaceae > Devosia. Next base: position 15,507 of record CBIGSA010000047.1, read on the forward strand.
CCAGTGAATGGCGACCGCCACCGAACCATAGTGGGTTGGACTGCTCCTGAGCGGCATGGCAGACTCCTTGCGGTGCAACGGCTGAGGCAATATAGATAGCATACTATGTATTTAGATAGCAAGCTATATAAATGGCCCTGAACCGCCATACTTCGGTCGGCTACCTCACCAACCTGGCCGGGCGCCTGCTGGTGCGCGAGCTGGAGCGGCACCTGGCGCCCCTCGGCCTCAGCCCCGGCCATATGCCGGTTCTGCTGGCGCTGGAGGACGGCTCGGCCCTCACCCAGAAGGCGCTGACCGAGCGCGCCGGCGTGAAGCAGGCCACCATGGCCGCCACCATCACCCGCATGGAACGCGATGGCCTCGTCACCCTGTTGCCCAA
>CBIGSA010000048.1:0-15804 GCA_966192215.1 uncultured Devosia sp.
GACATGGATGCCTATCGCAATGCCAAGCTGCGGCTCTTCACCGACCTGCTGGTCGATGGCGGCGCGGCGGTGGTCAATGTCGATGATCCCGAATACGAACCCTTCATGTTCGCCGCCCTCGGTGCCAGCGCGACGCTGCTGACCGTAGGTCGCGAGGGCGCCTATATCGAAGTGCTGTCGATCAAGCCCGAGGGCTATGGCCAGCGCGTCGAGGTGCGCCATGTCGGCGAAAAGCTGAGCTTCCACCTGCCGCTGACCGGCGAATTCCAGGTCAGCAACGCCATCGTGGCGGCGGCCCTGGCCATGTCGAGCGGCGTCGACAAGGCCCAGGCCTTCCCCGCCCTCAGCGAGCTGGTCGGCGCCAAGGGCCGGCTGGAACTCGTGGCCGAGCACAATGGCGCGGCCGTTTTCATCGATTATTCGCATACGCCCGATGCGCTCAAGACCGCGCTGGATTCGCTGCGGCCCTATGCCAAGAACAAGCTCACCGTTGTCTTCGGCTGTGGCGGAGATCGCGACAAGGGCAAGCGCCCCCAAATGGGCGCAATCGCCAGCGAGCTTGCCGATAATGTCATCGTAACCGACGATAATCCCCGCACCGAGAATGCCGCCACGATCCGCGCTGAAATCCTGGCCGCAGCCAAGGGCGCCAGGGAGATCGGCGACCGCAAGGCGGCGATTACGGAAGCGGTCAAGGCACTCAAGGCGGGCGACGTGCTGCTCGTTGCCGGCAAGGGCCACGAGGACTACCAGATCGTCGGCACGACAAAGATGCATTTCTCCGACCATGAAGTGGTGGCGGAAGCGATCAAGGGGTAAGGCATATGCTGCCACATGCACCGGGCGACCTCTCCCCCAGAGGGAGAGGTGAAGACCTCGACCCCACCCAACCATGACCCAACCCCTCTACACCCTCGGCGATATTCTCGCTGCCACCGGTGGCACGACCTCGCTCGACCCGACCACGGCGATCAATTCCATCTCCATCGACTCCCGCGAGCTCGGGCCCGATGCGCTGTTTGTTGCCATCAAGGGCGGCCGCTTCGACGGGCATGATTTCGTCGACAAGGCGCTGGAAAATGGTGCTGTCGCCGCCTTGGTCGGCCGGGGCGAGGGGGAACAGCGCGTCGTCGTGGCTGATGCGCTTGAAGGCTTGCGCGACATTGCCCGCGCGGCACGTGAGCGCAGCCGGGCCATCGTGGTTGGCGTCACCGGCAGCGTGGGCAAGACCACGACCAAGGAAGCCATACGCGTGGTGTTCGAGGCGGCGGGGCAGACCCATGCCTCGATCAAGAGCTTCAACAATCACTGGGGTGTGCCATTGATGTTGGCCCGCTTCCCGCAGGATGCGCAATTTGGCGTGTTCGAAATGGGCATGAGCGCGCCGGACGAGATCCGGCCGCTGGCGCAACTGGTGCGGCCGCATATTGCCGTCATTACCACTGTGGCGGCGGCGCATCTGGAAGCCTTCGGCTCGCTTGACGGTATTGCCCGTGCCAAGGCGGAAATCTTCGCCGGGTTGGAGCCCGGTGGCACTGCGGTGCTCAATGCCGACCATGCGCAGCTTGCCGTATTGCTCGACGAGGCCAATGCGGCCGGTGTGCGCAACGTGGTCACCTATGGCGAGGCCCGTGGTGCCGACTGGCGTATTCTCGACATCGAGACGGCGGCCGACCGCAGCTTTGCCACAGTGGAACATGAAGGCGTGCAATATGCGCTGGTGCTCAATGTGCCTGGTCGGCACATGGTAGCCAATGCCACGGCGGCGCTAGCGGTGGCACATCTGGCCGGCGTCGAGGCGTCGGTGACCCTGCGGGCGCTGGCCGGGTTCGGCGCGCAGCCGGGACGGGGGCAGCGTCTGTTGCTGGGACCGGAAGACAGGCCGCTGCTGCTGATCGATGAAAGCTACAATGCCAATACCGCCTCGATGACGGCGGCGCTGGACGTGTTCGCCGCGCAGCGCGCGCCCGGCGGACGCAAGCTCCTCATCCTGGGCGACATGCTCGAGCTGGGGCCGCAATCGGCCGAGCTGCATGCGAGCCTCGCTCCGGCGGTCGTCGCCTCGGGCGCCGAGCGCATCTACCTAGTGGGCGCCAGCATGGCGGCCCTTGCCGAAGTGCTTGGCCCGGGCCGTGTTGCCGCCCATACACAGACCGCCGCCGAGATGGCGGAGATCGTGCTCAACGATCTTGCCTATGGCGACGCTCTTATGGTCAAAGGGTCCAACGGCGTGGGGCTGGCGGGCTTGGTCGAAAAAGTCCGCAAACGGTTCGAAGACACCTGATCCCACCCAACGAGGACCCTTCATTTCATGTTGTACTTTCTCGGCCAGTTGGGTGATGCACTCTCGGCCTTCAATGTCTTCCGCTACATCACCTTCCGCACGGCGGGGGCGGTGATCACGGCCTTGTTCTTCGTCTTCCTGTTCGGGCCCGGCATGATCGCGCTGCTGCGCCTCAAGCAGGGCAGGGGCCAGCCGATCCGCGAGGACGGGCCGCAGACGCACCTGCTGACCAAAAAGGGTACGCCCACAATGGGCGGGCTGATGATCCTCTCGGGCGCGGTGATTTCGACGCTCCTCTGGGCCAACCTTTCCAACGGCTATGTCTGGGTGGTGCTGTTCGTCACCATTGGCTTCGGCGCCATTGGCTTTTACGACGACTATCTAAAGGTCAAGCGCATGAGCCATGCCGGTTTCGGCAGCAAGCAACGCCTGCTGCTCGAAGCGTTGATTGGCTGCATTGCCGCCTATGCCACATCCCAGCTCGCGCAGGGTGCCTATGGCACCTCGCTGCTCTTTCCCTTCGTCAAGGACCTCGCCCTCAACCTGGGCTATTTCTACATCCTGTTCGGCGGTTTCGTCGTCGTGGCGGCGGGCAATTCGGTTAACCTCACCGACGGCCTCGACGGCCTGGCCATCGTGCCGGTCATGGTGGCCGCCGCCTGTTTCGCACTGATCGCCTATCTTGTCGGCAGCGTGACCTTCTCGGACTATCTGTTCCTCAACTACGTGCCCGGCACGGCCGAGCTATCGGTGGTCTGCGGCGCGCTGATCGGCGCGGGGTTGGGCTTTTTGTGGTTCAATGCGCCCCCGGCGCAGATTTTCATGGGCGATACCGGCTCGCTCGCCTTGGGCGGCGCATTGGGCTCCATCGCCGTCATCACCAAGCATGAAATCGTGCTGGCCATTATCGGAGGCCTGTTCGTGCTCGAGACCGTCTCGGTCATCGTGCAGGTGGCATCCTTCCGCCTCACCGGCAAGCGCGTGTTCCGCATGGCACCGATCCACCACCATTTCGAGCATCTCGGCTGGACCGAAAGCCAGGTGGTCATCCGCTTCTGGATCATTTCCTTCGTGCTGGCGCTGATCGGGCTGAGTTCGCTGAAGCTGCGCTAGGCATCATCGCATTCCTGTGACTCGCAAAACGCAAATCCGATTCGGAAATCGGTAACCAACCGCCTGCTACAATTGATATCGATTTGTATCGAGTAGCCGGCTTTCCCATGATGTTTTCCCGTGCCGAAAAAACGCCCCTGGCGGAGTGGTGGTGGTCGATAGACCGGGAATTGCTGGGGGCGCTGATCCTGCTGATGACCTGCGGCATGGTGCTGAGCTTCGCGGCCAGCCCGCCGGTGGCCGAGCGGCTGGGGCTTTCGCCCTGGCACTTCATCATCCGCCACGCCATGTTCTGCGTCCCGGCGCTGGGCGTCATGATCGTTACGTCCTTTCTCAGCCATCGTCAGGCGCGCATCTGGGCGCTGGCGACACTGGTGGTCAGTCTGCTGCTGCTCTGGGCCACATTACGCTTCGGCACCGAGGTGAAGGGCGCGCGGCGCTGGATTTCCTTTGCCGGCCAATCCCTGCAGCCGTCCGAATTCGTCAAGCCGGCCTTCGCCGTGCTGGGGGCGTGGCTGTTTTCGGAGTCGATGATCCACAAGAATGTGCCGGGCAAGCTGCTCGCCTCGGCCATCATGATTGCGATTGTCGGTGGCCTGCTGCTGCAGCCCGATATCGGACAGACGGCGCTGGTGCTCGGCACCTATGCCGTGTTGCTGTTTCTCAGCGGCATTTCCTGGCTGATCATCTTCGGCCTTGCCGGGGCCGCCGGTGCGCTGCTGTTCGGCGCCTATATGTTCTTCCCGCACGTGTCGCGCCGCATCGATACCTTCCTCAATCCGGAGGATGGCGGCAATACCTACCAGATCGACCGCGCGCTGCAGTCGCTGCTCGAAGGCGGCTGGTTCGGGCGGGGACCGGGTGAATCCATCGCCAAGAAGCTCATTCCCGATGCCCATGCCGACTATGTGTTCTCTGCGGCGGCCGGTGAGTTCGGCATTCTGTTCTGCCTCGTGCTGGTGGCGCTGATCGCCTTCATCGTCATTCGCGCCATGATGGGGGCACAAAGGCAGACCAGCCTGTTCGCCCGCCTCGCCGCGTCAACCCTCGCCATCCAGTTCGCCATGCAGTCCGGTATCAATCTGGCCGTGAACCTCAATCTCATCCCGCCCAAGGGCATGACGCTGCCCTTCGTCTCCTATGGCGGCACCTCGATGATCGCCATTGCCTTCGGCATGGGGCTGATGCTGGCCTTTACGCGCACCAAGCCGGAAGAGCGCATGGCCACCGGCCTGCCCAGCTACAAGAGCGCCGTGGCGCCGCTGGCGCCCGCCGAATGAAGACTTTCGTTCTCATGGCAGGCGGCACGGGCGGACACCTCTTCCCGGCCATGGCTCTGGCGCAGGAACTGATCCGGCGCGGCCACGCCATCGAGCTGATGACCGACCACCGTGCCGAGACCTATGGTGGCAATTTCCCGGCGCGGGAAACCCATATCATTCCCTCGGCGACGCCATCGCTGCGCCATCCCGTCAAATTCGTCACCGGGGGCTTTCGCATCCTGCATGGCATTGCCGTGGCTTTCGGCAAGCTGAACAAAATCAAGCCCGATGCGGTTATCGGGTTCGGCGGCTACCCAACCTTCCCGCCCTTCGTGGCGGCCAGCCTCCTCGGCATTCCCGGCATCCTGCACGAGCAGAATGCGGTGATGGGCCGGGCCAACCGGGCGCTGGCCCGCTTTGCCGATATCCTGGCGATGAGCTTTGGTGACACCAGATTTGCCGATGGCCTCAATCTGGAAAAGGTGGTCACCGGAAATCCAGTGCGCGACAGAGTGCGCGGGGTCGCAACGACGCCCTATCCCGAGCTTGATCCGGGCAACCCCATTCACCTTGTCATCTTCGGCGGCAGCCAGGGCGCCAAGGCGCTCAGTGAGCTAGTGCCGGAGGCCATTGCCTTGCTGCCGGAAGGCTTGCGTCAGCGCCTGCGCATTGTGCAACAGTGCCGTGCCGAAGATCTTGACCGGGTAGCGGAGACCTACCGCCAGGCCAAGATCAACGTCGAACTGGCCGCCTTCTTCACCGACCTGCCTGAGCGCGTGGCCAAAAGCCATCTGGTGATTGCCCGTTCGGGCGCCTCCACCGTCGCTGAACTCACCGTGCTGGGCCGGCCGTCCATCCTGATCCCGTTGCCCGGTTCGATCGATGCCGATCAGAAGAACAATGCGCTGGTGGTGGAAACTGCCGGGGCAGGGTGGATCGCCGAACAGGCCACGCTTTCACCGCAATCGCTTGCCAGTCGCCTCACGACGCTGCTAACCGACCCCGCAACGCTCACCAAGGCCGCCGACGCGGCTCGCTCGCTGGGCCAGCCGCGGGCTGTCGAGAAACTGGCAGACCTGGCCGAGATGCTGTCCGGCAAGAATATCGAAGTGGATCACCGCACATGAAAATGCCCCGCAATATCGGGCCCGTCCACTTTATCGGCATTGGCGGCATCGGCATGAGCGGCATTGCCGAAATCCTGCATAACCAGGGCTACACGGTGCAGGGCTCGGACGCTTCGCTCAATCCCAATGTGCAGCGCCTGCGCGATATGGGGATCGATGTGCATATCGGCCAGAGCGGCGATAATCTCGGCAAGGCCGAAGTGGTCGTCGTCTCATCCGCGATCAAGAAGGACAATCCCGAGCTGGTGGCGGCTCGAGCCAAGGCGCTGCCCATCGTGCGGCGCGCCGAAATGCTGGCCGAGATCATGCGGTTCAAGACCGCCATTGCCATCGGCGGCACGCATGGCAAGACCACGACGACGACGCTGGTCGCGACGCTGCTCGACGCCGGCAATCTCGACCCCACCGTCATCAATGGCGGCATCATCAACGCCTATGGCACCAACGCACGCCTCGGTGGTGGCGAGTGGATGGTGGTCGAGGCGGACGAGAGCGACGGCACATTCGTCAAGCTCCCGGCCGACGTGGCCATCGTCACCAATATCGACCCCGAGCATCTCGACCACTATGGCGACTTCGAGGGTGTGCGGAAGGCGTTCCACCAGTTCGTCGAGAATGTGCCCTTCTACGGCTTTGCCGTGATGTGCCTCGACCATCCGGAAGTCCAGGCTTTGGTGGGCGAGATCAAGGATCGCCGGGTCATCACCTATGGCCGCAATCCGCAGGCCGATGTGCGGCTGGTCGATCTCGAAACTGTGGATGGCGTCAGCCATTTCGCGGTGGAAATCCGCGACCGCATCCGCCAGACCCAGCTCCGCATCGACGGGCTCGAACTGCCCATGCCGGGCGTGCACAATGCGCTTAACGCCACGGCTGCCATCGCCGTGGCCGACCAGTTGCATGTGCCGGCCGAGGCGATCCGCAAGGGGTTGCGCGGCTTTACCGGGGTGAAGCGCCGCTTTACCAAGACCGGCGTGGTCGGCGGCATCACCATCATCGACGACTACGGCCATCACCCGGTCGAGATCGCGGCCGTGCTCAGGGCAGCGCGATCTTCCACCAAGCGTGATGTCATCGCCGTGGTGCAGCCGCACCGCTATAGCCGGCTGCATGACCTGTTCGACGATTTCTCCGCCTGCTTCAACGATGCCGATACGGTCATCGTTGCGCCCGTCTATGCGGCGGGCGAGCAGCCCATTGCCGGGGTGACCCACGAAGAACTGGTCAACCGCATCCGCGCCCGTGGCCACCGCGACGCCAGGGTCATTGCCGGGCCGGAAGCCTTGGCCGGGCTGCTCGCCGAGCGCGCGGCTGAGGGTGACTATGTCGTGTGCCTGGGAGCCGGCAACATTACCCAATGGGCCGCCGCGCTGCCGGCCGAACTTGGCGCGCTGATCGGCAAGGATCCGGAATGACCAAGCATGTTGCCGTCCTCATGGGCGGGTGGTCCAATGAGCGCCCGGTTTCCCTCAGCAGTGGCGCGCAATGCGCCGCGGCCCTGCGCCGGGCCGGCTATAGGGTGACCGAGGTCGATGTCGGCCGCGACATCGCCAATGTGCTGATGGAGCTCAGGCCCGACGTCGCCTTCAATGCGCTGCATGGGCCCTTTGGGGAAAGCGGCATGATCCAGGGCCTGCTGGAGCTGCTGCAGATTCCCTATACCCATTCGGGCGTGCTGGCCTCGGCTCTGGCCATGGACAAGCACCAGGCCAAGATCATGCTCAAAGCTGCCGGCATTCCGGTGACCGATCACGTCATCGTTTCGCGGCCCGAAGCGGCGCGCAGCCATGTCATGGCGCCGCCCTATGTCATCAAGCCGATCGCTGAGGGGTCGAGCTTCGGCGTCTTCATCGTCAAAGCCGGCACCAGCCATCCGCCGCAGGAAATCCTGCGCGAGGACTGGAATTGCGGGGAAGAGGTCATGGTCGAGCGCTTCATCCCCGGGCGGGAACTGACCTGCGCCGTGATGGGCGACGTGGCGCTCGGCGTCACCGAGATCGTCACCGATCTCAGCTTCTACAATTATGAGGCCAAATATGCCGCAAACGGTTCTCGCCACATAATTCCCGCCGACCTGAAACCTAAAATTTACGACAAAGTGCAAAAGCTAAGCCTAGCCGCTCATGCGGCGCTCGGCTGTCGTGGCGTGACGCGGTGTGACTTCCGCTACAACGATGCGGCAGGTGAGGACGGCGAACTGGTCTGTCTGGAAATCAACACCCAGCCGGGCATGACGCCAACATCCCTCGCGCCCGAGCAGGCGGCCCATGCCGGGCATAGCTATGAAGAACTGGTCGCCTGGATGGTGGAGGACGCGAGTTGCAACAGGTAAAGAGCGAGACCTTTCTCGCCGGCGCAAGGGTGGTCGATCCCCGCGCATTGCCTGTTCCTGTCCGCTCGCCCCGCCGCAAACTCGCCAACAATCTCGGCCGTGCCTGGGTGCTGCATCGCAAGGCCATCCTGCGCGGCGTGGCGGTCGCCGCCCTGCTGAGCGCCGCCATCGGTATCTATGAGATGCGCGAACCGCTCGGCTCCGCCATGGTCACGCTGGGCGATGTGGCGCAGGGGCGCTTTGCCGCCGCGGGCCTGGCCATCGGCGAAATCTCCATTTCCGGCCAGTCGCTCACCAGCGAACAGGCCATTTTCGATGCGCTGGGCATCGAGCCGCATACGTCCACTTTCGGCTTCGATGTCGAGGCGGCGCGCCAGCGCATTGCCGAATTGCCGGCAGTCGCCAGCGTCACCGTGCGCAAGACCTATCCGGGCGATGTGATCGTCACGATCACCGAGAAGATTCCCGTCGCCCGCTGGAAGGTCGATGGCATCACCTTTGTCGTCGATGCCTCGGGCGAGCAGATCGGCGAGGATGGCGGCGCCTATGGCGACCTGCCGCTGGTGGTGGGCGATGGCGCCAATGACGATGCCATGGTGATGATCCGCGCCCTCGACCAGCATCCCGTGCTCAAGGAGGGCCTGGTGGCCCTGTCGCGCATTGCCGACCGCCGCTGGGACCTCATCTACGATACGGCCCTGCGCGTGCAATTGCCCGAACTGGGTGTCGCCCGCGCGCTGCGCAACCTCGAAGCCTACCAGGCCAATTACCAGTTGCTGGACCGCGACGTGACCGTGATCGACATGCGCGTCGATACGCTGGTCGCTGTGCGCCCGACCAAGACCGACGAGGAACTGGCGGCCGAAGAAGAGGCGCGCAAGGCCGCCATTGCCGAGCGCGCCCGCTCCGAACAGCCCTATCCGCTGCCGCCGCGCAACCTGCCTTCGACCGCCTTTCCCCAACCGACGACCACCCCGCAATGATGACCGATGCCATGACTTCCCGGCTCCGCCCCGTCCAGCCCGGCAAGACCACCCTGGTCGCCGTGCTCGACATCGGGTCCACCAAGATCTGCTGCGTCATTGCGCGTCTCACCCCGCGGGCGGAAGGCAAGGCGCTGCGCGGCCGCACGCACCAGGCCGAGGTGATCGGCTTCGGCTATGGCCCCTCGGCGGGGGTCAAGAGCGGCGTCGTCACCGATATCGAGAAGGCCGAGCACGCCATCCGTTCGGTGGTCGGCATGGCCGAGCGCGCCGCCGGGCTGACGCTCGAAACCGTCATCGTCAATGTCACTGCCGGGCGCCTGGGTTCGGAGACCTTTTCGGCTTCGGTTTCGCTTGACGGCGAAGAGGTCGAGAAGGCCGATATCCATCGCGTGCTGCGCGCGGTCAACGAGCGCTCGGTGCGGCCGGAACGCTCCATCATCCATGCGTTACCGATCGGTTACGCGATCGATGGGCAGAAGGGCATCCGCGACCCCAAGGGCATGGTCGGCGACAAGCTCGGCGTCGATGTCGCCGTGGTCAGCTCGGAAACTTTGGCCATGCGCAATCTCGAATTGGTGCTGCATCGCTGCCACCTGCAGATCGAAGCGCTGATCGCCACGCCCTATGCCTCGGGCCTGGCCGTTCTCGTCGATGACGAGGCCCAACTCGGCGTTGCCTGCATCGACTTCGGCGGCGCGACCACCACGGTTTCGGTCTTTAATGACGGGCACCTGGTCTATGCCGATGCCATCGCTATTGGCGGCCATCACCTGACGCTCGATATCGCCCGCCAGCTATCGGTCAGCGTGGCCGATGCCGAACGGCTCAAGACCTTCTATGGTTCGGTGCTGCCCGGCCAGGCCGACGAGCGCGACCTGATCCCGATCCAGCCCGTCGGCGCTAGCCATGACGAGGCGCCGGGGCAGGTGGCCCGTTCGGTGCTGACCCGCATCATGCGGCCACGCATCGAGGAAATCCTCACCGCCATCCGCGACCGCATGCAGGCCACCGGCATGATGGATGTGTGCGGCCGCCGCTTCGTGCTCACGGGCGGCGCCAGCGAAATGACCGGCCTGCCGGAAGTGGCCCGCCGGGTGCTGGCGCGCAATGTGCGCAATGGCCGCCCCATGGGCATTGCCGGCCTGCCGGAAATGGCCAAGGGCGCCGCCTTTGCGTCCGTATCAGGCATGTTGATCTATCCGCAGGTCTGCGCCCAGGAATACCAGGAGCCGCGCGGTAGCCGGAAGCTGACCGGCACCGACGGCTATTTCGCCCGCGTGGGCAACTGGCTGAGGACCAGCTTCTAGCAGTATCCCTCTCCCCGTCGGGGAGAGGTCGGCCGAAGGCCGGGTGAGGAGGATTCCGTCCGCGCGCCCAGACCTTTGGGCCGATCTGACCACCCCCTCATTCGGCGCTGCGGCCACCTTCGCCCCCAATGGGGAGAAGAATAAGGCCAGCCCGTGCTTCCTCAAGCGCCCGCATACGCCTTTTCCAGTTTTGCCACATCGAGCTTGCGCATTTGCATCATGGCCTGCATCGCGCGGTTGGCACCGGCCGGGTCCTGGCCGAAGACGGTTTCGAACACCTGCTTGGGCACGACCTGCCAGGAGAGGCCGAACTTGTCCTTGCACCAACCGCACATGCTTTCCTCGCCGCCATTGTCGACGAAGGTATTCCAGAAATAGTCCACCTCGGCCTGATCCTGGCAATCGATGGTGAAGCTCACTGCTTCGGTGAATTTGAAGTCCGGGCCGCCATTGAGCAGCAGGAACTTCTGCCCCTCCAGTTCGATCATGGCTGTGAAGGCCGGGCCATCGGGGCTCTGGCGCTTGATGTCGTGCACCTTCGCCGACTTGAAGGTCTCGGTATAAAAAGTGATGGCTTCGTCGATGCGGTTGTCGAACCACAGGCAGGGCATGATCTTGCTCATTTGTCGTCTCCTCGCTGGGCACCGGATTATCCAGAACCAATGTGTTATATTGCTATTTGGTTATATAATGGATGTCAACAGGGTTTCCGACGGAATTCGCGTGGTTAACGGAGCGTCAAAGCGTAACCGCGGAGTGTCGCAAATTGCGTTCACGTTAACACCGGTGAGACAATTGTTAGGGGCCGGTTAACGTTTGGGAGGGTAAATCTTTACCAACCAAGCCACTATGGGGCCCTCCATGACGATCAACCTCACCATTCCGGACATCCAGGAACTCAAGCCCCGCATCACCGTATTCGGTTGCGGTGGCGCCGGCGGCAACGCCGTCAACAACATGATTGAATCCGGTCTCGACGGGGTGGATTTCGTCGTTGCCAATACCGACGCGCAGGCCCTTGCCCTCTCCAAGGCGCAGCGGATTATCCAGCTCGGTGTCGGCGTGACCGAAGGTCTGGGCGCGGGTTCCCACCCCGAAGTCGGCCGTGCGGCGGCCGAGGAGAGCTGGGACGAGATCAACGATCACCTTTCCGGCTCGCATATGGTGTTCATCACCGCCGGCATGGGTGGCGGCACCGGCACCGGCGCTGCTCCGGTCGTGGCCCGCGCGGCCCGCGAGCAGGGCATCCTGACCGTTGGCGTCGTTACCAAGCCGTTCAATTTTGAAGGCAATCGCCGTGCTCGCCTAGCCGAGGACGGCATCGACGAATTGCATCGCCATGTCGATACGCTGATCGTCATCCCCAACCAGAACCTGTTCCGCGTCGCCAACGAGAAAACCACCTTCGCCGACGCCTTCGCCATGGCCGACCAGGTGCTGTTCTCGGGCGTGGCCTGCATCACCGACCTGATGGTCAAGGAAGGCCTCATTAATCTCGACTTCGCCGACGTCCGCGCCGTGATGCGCGGCATGGGCAAGGCGATGATGGGTACTGGCGAGGCTTCGGGCGAGGATCGCGCCCGCCATGCCGCCGAGGCCGCCATTGCCAATCCGCTGCTCGACGATGTGTCGATGCATGGCGCACGGGGCCTGCTGATCTCCATCACCGGCGGTCCGGACCTGACGCTCTATGAAGTCGACGAGGCGGCCAGCCGCATCCGCGAGGAAGTCGACCCCGATTGCAATATCATCCTGGGCGCGACCTACGATCCGAGCCTGACCGGGACCATCCGCGTGTCCGTCGTGGCCACCGGCACCGATGCCACCATGGTTCAGGCGCTGGAGCCGGCCAAGCCGCATGCTTCGCGCACGCCGCTCGAAGTGCGCCGTCATGTGCCGGTCGAACCGACCCGTGTGGCCGCGGAGCGCGCCGCCGTCGCCACCCCGGCGCCGAGCCAGGCTATTGAACACCAGGTCGAGGCCGCCGTGGCCGAGGCTTTCAGCATGTCCGCCCCCACGCCGGCTCCCTATGGCGCCGAGGATGATGGGGTGTTTGTCGAGCCCTATATTCCGGCCGCCGAAAGCGTGCAGGATGCCGATGAAGCACCCGTCATGGCCGATGAGCCCGTGCCCAGCGTCTATGTACCCTCCCATGCCGCCCGCCCCGAAGGGCAGCGCCGCATGCCGCGTACCGAGGAGCTGCCTGCTGTTGCGAGGCGGTCACAGGAGCAGCAGGAACGTCAGGACGCCGAGCCGCGCAACGCCCGCGCCCTGTTCAAGAAGCTGGCCTCCAATGTCGGCCTCAGCCTGGGCCAGTCCCAGCCTGCGCCGCGTGAGGAACCCAGCTATCCGGCGGCCGATGACGCTGCGGCTCGCAGCGCCATAGAAGCTGGCGGCGCAAGGACTTCGCGCGTGCCGTCCGCCTATGAGGGTGCCCGTGGCAATCTCGATGCGCAGGGTCGCCAGCCGGCTCCGGCACCGCAGAAAGAGAGCCTCGAAATCCCCGCCTTCCTGCGCAAACACGGTTAACAGGCGGATTGTAAATTCCGGAGAACAATGCTCGGCGCGGCTTTCGCGCCGAGTTTTTTTTGGCTAACACAGTTTCGGGCGTTCGGGGCTTGGGGTCGGAGTTATTTTGCGTATGCACAAACTGTCCACGCGCCAGCGTACACTCGCGGCCGCCGTCAATTTCGCCGGATACGGTGTCCACTCTGCCCAGCCGGTAACCATGACGATCGGGCCGGCCCCCGCCGATAACGGCATCACCATCTGCCGCATGAAGTCCGATGGGACGACCACAACGCCGGTGCCGGTGCATTTTTCCCGTGTTACGCGCACCACGCTCTGCACCACGCTGGATCTGGGCGACAGCGTCAGCGTCGCCACGGTCGAACATGTCATGTCTGCTTTGTCGGGCATGGGTGTCGACAATGCCCTCATCATGCTCGATGGCGGTGAATGCCCGATCCTGGATGGCAGCGCGCGGCCCTTTGCCGAAGCGATTCTCGGGGTTGGCCTCGAAATCCAGCCGTCGCAGCGCAAGTTCCTCAAGATCATGCGCGCGGTCACCGTGCGCAACAATGACGCCTTTGCCGCGCTCGAACCGTATAATGGCCGCGCGCTCGACCTCGAGATCGATTTCGATTCCAAAGTGATCGGCCGCCAGCGCATGATTTTCGACTGGACGCCGCGCCGTTACTACGAAGACGTGTCACGCGCCCGCACGTTCGGCTTCGTGCGCGATGCCAAGATCCTGCGCCAGGCCGGCTATGCGCTCGGCTCCAGCCTCGACAATTCCATTACCGTGCATGAGGACCGGATCCTCAATCCGGGCGGGCTGCGCTACGAGGACGAGTTCGTGCGCCACAAGCTGCTCGACGCCATCGGCGATCTCTCGCTGGGTGGCCTGCCCATCTGGGGCCGGTTCCGTTCCTACAAGGGCGGGCACGCGCTCAATGCGCATGTGCTGACCGGTCTCTTTTCCAGCGAAGCCAACTATGAGATAGTCGGCGCTGAGGACCTGCCACTCGAATTCGAGGCGTTCGAAGATCAGCCCGAAGGGTTGGCGGTCAATCATTATCTGCGGTCCGTGCGCTGAGTTCCGGAAGGGGCCGGCGCGCGGCGCCACAGTTTTGATCCATTTGCTAACTACGCCGCAGCCAAGCGGTTTTCGTTATAAGGACGGGGCAGTTCGTGACAGTTGACGCTATTGGTGGTTTCACCAGCCGGGCCGCCCGGATCATCACGGTTGCCCTGTTTGCCGCTGTGCTGGCCGGCTGCAGCCTGTTCGGGCCTGAAAAGCTCAAGGAAGAGCCGATCATTCCGGCCGCGACCCTCTATCAGAAGGCGCTGGACGACATGGATCGCCAGTATTACGCCACGGCCATCAAATCGCTGGAACAGCTCGACCGGCAGCATCCGCGCGATGCGCTGGTGGAAAAGTCCAAGCTGATGCAGGTCTATGCCAATTATCGTGGCGGCATGCTGGACGAGGCCATCCTGGCGGCCGACCGCTATATGGCGCTCTATGCCAACAAGCCCGACGCGGCCTATGTGCTCTATCTCAAGGGCAATGCCTATTTCGCCCAGATCAAGGACATTACGCGCGACCAGCAGCTTTCGGCCGACGCGATCGAGACCTACAATCTGGTGATCTCGAATTATCCCAATTCCGACTATGCCAAGGACGCGCGCGAAAAGTTGCTCGTGGCCTTCGACCAGCTCGCCGGCAAGGAAATGTCGGTTGGCCGCTACTATCTCGGCAACGGCCAGTACACCGCCGCCATCAATCGCTTCCGCGTCGTGGTGGAAACCTGGCAGACCTCGACCCATGTCGAGGAAGCCCTGTTCCGCTTGACCGAAGGCTACCTGCTGCTCGGCCTCACCAACGAAGCGGCCACCGCCGCGGCCGTGCTGGGCCACAACTATCCGTCGAGCACCTGGTACAAGCAGGCCTATGACCTGCTGGCCAAGCAGGGCCTCGCTCCCGCCGTCAACAGCGGTAGCTGGATGGCCGGCCTGCGGAACTAACGCTTCCGAAGGAATTTGTTGCTAGTTTGTTCCGGGGCGCTAATATGCGCCCCGGTTCGTTTTTGGGAGGCTTCCATCCTCGGCGTCATTCCCGCGAAGGCGGGAATCCATTCTTCCCGCGGATAAGGTGGATTCCCGCCTTCGCGGGAATGACGCTGTGGTGGTAAATGGATGTCCAGCACCTTGGTTGATCGAAGTCCGGGAATAGTCCGCGCATGCTGAACGCGCTTTCGGTTCGCAATATCGTTCTTATCGACCAGCTCGACCTGGCGCTTGATGGTGGTATGACGGTGCTGACCGGCGAGACCGGCGCCGGCAAGTCCATCCTGCTCGATGCGCTGACCCTGGCCCTGGGTGGACGCGGCGATGCTTCGCTGGTCCGCAGCGGACAAGAAAGCGGGCAGGTGGTCGCCGTGCTGCAGCTGGCCGCCGATCACCCGGCGCGCGCCGCCTTGCGCGATAATGCCATCCCTGATGATGAGGACGTCATCCTGCGCCGCGTGCAGTTTGCCGATGGCCGCACCCGGGCCTTCATCAACGACCAGCCGGTCTCCGCCGCACTGTTGCAGAAGGTCGGCAGCCAGATCGTCGAAATCCACGGCCAGCATGACGACCGGGCGCTGGTCGACGTGGCCACCCACCGCGCTGCACTCGACGCCTTCGGCGAGCTCGAAACGGCCGCCGCCAGGGTTGCAGATGCCTGGCAGGATCTGACTGACGCGCAGGATGCCGTGGTAGCCCAGAAGGCGCTGGTGGCTCAGGCGCTGGCCGCCGAGGACTATGCCCGCCATACGGTGGACGAATTGTCCAGGCTCAAGCCGCAGGCCGGCGAGGAAGACGAACTGGCCGAGCGCCGCCAGCAT
>CBIGSA010000049.1:0-15467 GCA_966192215.1 uncultured Devosia sp.
ACGTCCAGCGCCAGCATCGTGCCGGCCATACAGGCCAGCGCCCCGGCCACGATCCAAGTTACGCGCACGACCAGCGCCGTATTGATGCCCGAGACCTGCGCCAGGTCGGCATTGTCAGCCATGGCACGCATGGCCTTGCCCAGCCGCGAGCGGGTGAGAAAGAAATGCAGCGCCAGCACCGAAATGACAGTCACGATGATCATCAGCAATTGCGGTTCGGTGATGACCAGCGGGCGGGTGGAACCAAGGAAGCTGGTATCGATCCGGAACACATCCTTGGTTTCCGTCTCGAAGAAGGAATAGGACCCGGCGCCGAAGAACAGGCGGATCAGGCCCTGCACCATCAGCGTCACGCCGATGGAGGCGATGAGCAGGATGACCGGCCGTGCGCCCCGCTTGCGCAGGGGGGCGTAAAAGCCCTTGTCGATGCCCAGCGCGAAGATGGCCGACAGCACCATGGCGATGGGCAGCACGACGAAGCCGGTCGGGATCGGCGTGGAAATGCCCCAGCTCGTGAACAGCATGGCGAGCAGGAAAGCGAAGAAGGCGCCCGAGGTCATCAGCTCGGAATGGGCGAAATGGGCGAAGCGCAGAATGCCGAAGATCAGCGTGATGCCGATGGCACCCAGCGCATAGATGCAGCCCAGCACGGCGCCGGCAATGACCACCTGGTTGATAAAGAAGATGAATTCGGTCACGGCTCAGCCCCCGAGGAAACTTTTGGCGACTTCGGGATCGGCGATGAGCTCGGGGCCCGTGCCGGTGAAGCGGTTCTGCCCATTGGCGAGCACGAAACCGCGTGACGCAAAGGCCAGGGCCTGCCGCGCATTCTGCTCGACCATCAATATGCCCACGCCTTCCTTGTTAACGCGCATGATGGTCTCGAAAATCTCGATCACATAGCGCGGCGACAGGCCGGCCGAGGGTTCGTCCAGCATCAGCAGCTTGGGCTTGCTCATCAGCGCGCGGCCCATGGCCACCATTTGCCGTTGCCCGCCCGAAAGCTCGCCCGCCGGCTGGCGGCGCTTTTCCGCCAGCACCGGGAACATCTGGTAGACCCAGTCCATCGTGCCCTTGAAATCGTCGCGGCGGGTGAAGGCGCCCATTTCAAGGTTTTCCTCGACGCTCATCGAGGTGAAGACGTTCTTTTCCTGCGGCACGAAGCTCAGGCCCATCGGCACCAGCGCGTCGGGCAGCGAATTGGCGACGTTCCTGCCACCGAATTCGATCGTGCCACCGGTCACCTTGAGCAGGCCGAAAATGGCCTTGAGCGTGGTCGACTTGCCAGCGCCATTCGGCCCGACGATAACGCCGATATCGCTCTGCTCGATGGCCATGTTGACGCCATTGAGAATGGGCGCGCCGCCATAACCGCCAACGACGTTCCTGAGTTCGATGAGAGCCATCACGCCACCTCGACCGGGGTGCCGAAATAGGCTTCGACGATCTGGGGATTGGCGCGGATTTCGGCCATCGGGCCTTCGGCAATCTTCTCGCCCTGCGCCATGACGATGACCGGATCGCAGAGCCGGCCGATCAGGTCCATATCGTGCTCGATGACGAAGAAGGTGTAGCCCAGTTCGCGGTTCATGCGCTCGATATTGCTGGCCAGGTCGTTGAGCAGGGTCTTGTTGACGCCAGCCGCCACCTCGTCGAGCAACACCACCTTGGCATCCACCATCATGGTGCGGCCCAGCTCGAGCAGCTTCTTCTGCCCGCCGGAGAGGTTGCCGGCCAGCTCGTTGCGCACATGGCCAAGCTTGAGGAAGTCGATGACATCGAGCGCCTTCTTGCGCACCTCGGTCTCGCGCGACTTGCTGAGGCCGGGGCGGAACCAGGCATTGCCCAGATATTCGCCCGGCTGGTCGCCCGGCACCATCATCAGGTTTTCCAGCGCCGTCATATTGGAGAATTCATGCGCGATCTGGAACGTGCGCAGCATGCCGGTGCGGAACAGCTGATGCGGTTTGAAGCCGGTGACATCGGCGCCGTCGAAGATAACCGAACCCTCGTCGGGCACGATATTGCCGGCGACGATATTGAAGAGCGTGGATTTCCCGGCCCCGTTCGGTCCGATCAGCCCGGTCACCGAGCCCCGCCGCACCGAAAGCGAACAATTGTTCACGGCGGTCAGGCCGCCAAAGCGTTTGCTGACGTTACGAACGTCAATAACCAAGTCAGAGGACACCCGAGCCCGTCCCGATTCCTGAAGCCAAAGGCACCCGGTTCATTCCGGGCAATTTTGCGGCATCTGCTCATAAGGCGGGCAAAGGGTCAACCTTGACTGGGTGGTCAAAGATAAGCGAGCACCGCGTCTGCTGTGGATTTGTTATTGGCGCAAGGCACATCATAGAGCGTCGCCAGCCGCGTCAGCGCCTTCACATCCACGTCATGCGGCTGCGCCGAGAGCGGATCGATGAAGAAGATCAGCACGTCCAGCTTGCCTTCGGCGATCATCGCGCCAAGTTGCTGGTCGCCACCCAGGGGGCCGCTCTTGAGCAGGTTCACCGCCATGCCGGTGGCTGCCATCACCCTGCTGCCGGTGGTTCCGGTGCCCCACAGCTCATGCTGGCTGAGCTTGTGCTTGTGATGCTCCGCCCAGACGCAGAGGTCGTCCTTCTTGTCGTCATGTGCCACCAGGCCGATACGCGCCATGCTGCCCTCCAGATGCAGGCAACTTACAAGCATGCCGCCAGAAAAATGCAAGCATGCTTCAGGCAAAAAGGGCGATTGCCTCCCCCAGCAACATACCGATCCGGTCCACCGGAATATCGTCGCCGGGTACCAGGCGCAGGTAGCGCCCCTTCTTGAGACCGTCGCCTTCCAGCAGGCCATCCCCATGTGCCAGGAGCCGCCCGTGCTCAAAATAGAGCGTCACCCGCTCGTATTGCGGAAACACCGAGCAGACATGACCGGCACCGGCATGGCGGAAATTGACCGATTTCCAGCCGGTCATCACCTTGCCGCTCAAACCCGGATGCGCCGCAATGAGCGCCACCAGCCGCGCCGTCAGCTCCGTCACCGGCCCCGGCAGAGGCGCGACAAGCGCTGCGAAATCGCTGGAATAGACCGGATCGACGGCGGAGGTGAGCATGGCAGGGCTCCGGGTTTGGCGCCCGGCTACCCTGCCGTCAGGTGCTGACAGGCCCTGTCAGCAGGAATCCTAGAATTCGTTCCAGTCCGGAGCGAGCGCCGCACTGCCCACGGTTCGCAGCGCCGGCTTTGGCTTGGCCGGCGGTGTGGCTGACTGCCCGGCCCCGTCCATCCTGAACACATCGACAATGCGATCGAGCTCACTGGCCTGGGCCTCGGTCTGCTCGATGGCGGCATTGGTCTGTTCCACCAAGGCTGCATTGTGCTGGGTCATCTCGTCCATCTGCCGCACGGCTACGGCAACTTCGTCCAGGGCCCCGGCCTGCTCGCTATTGGCGCGCGCAATGGCATCGATCAGGCTCGAACTTTCGCGCGCCCCGTCGAGGATGGCGAGCAGTTTTTCCGAGGCCTGCCCCACCAGCCGCGAGCCATTCTTCACCTCGCCGGTGCTGGCTTCGATCAGCAGCTTGACCTCGCTCGAAGCCTGCGCCGCGCTTTGCGCCAGGCGCCGCACCTCCACGGCCACGACGGCAAAACCCTTGCCGGCATCGCCAGCCCTTGCAGCTTCCACCGAGGCATTGAGCGCCAAGAGGTTGGTCTGGAAGGCGATGTCGTCGATCAACCCGATAATATTGGAAATCTTGCCCGAACTGGTCTCGATGGCCGCCATCGCCTCATTGGCCTCGTTCATGACTGCGCCACCCTCGGTCGCGCTGGCGGATACTGCCTGGGCCTTCTGGCTGGCTGTCGCCGCGCGCGCCGCATTTTCCTGCACGGCGGTCGAGAGCTGCTCCACCGAAGCCGACGTCTCCTCGATAGTTGCCGCCTGCTTAGTCGTGCGCTCGCTGAGGTCGTTAGCCCCGGACAGGATTTCGCTGGTCGCCGTCTTGAGGGAGCGTGAGGTCTTCTGCAACCCGGTCACGATGTCGAACAAGCGGCCGAGCGACTGATTGAAGGCAAGCCGCAACTGCTCGTATTGCCCGGTGAACTGGGTATCGATCCGGCCCGTCAGGTCACCCTCGGCCATCTTGGCGAGGCTGCTCGTCAACGCATCGATAATGCCCTCGGCCCGCTTGCGTTCCGTGATGTCCGTGGCGAACTTCACCACCTTCACCGGCTTGCCCTGCGCATCGAAAATCGGATTGTAAGACGCCTGGATCCAGACTTCCTTGCCACCCTTGCCGAAGCGCTGGAACTCGGCCGCGATATATTCCCCGGAACGCAGTCGCTCCCAGAACCGGGCATAGTCGGGACTGCCGGCATAGGCCGGGTCGCAGAACATGCGGTGGTGCTTGCCGGCGATCTCATCGAAGCCATAGCCCAGCGTGGCGAGGAAATTTTCATTGGCCTGCAGCACGATCCCGTCGAGATTGAATTCGATCACCGCCTGCACGCGACTGATCGCGGCGATCTGGGCTTCATGGTCGGCCGCTCGGTTCTTCTGCTCGGTAATGTCGGTGGCGAACTTGATGACCTTGATGGGCTTTCCGGCCCTGTCGAAGACCGGGTTGTAACTGGCCTGGATCCAGATTTCCTTGCCGCTTTTGGTGACGCGCCGATAGGCCGCCGACTGGAAATTGCCGGCCGCCAGGTCCGCCCAGAACTGCCTGTAGTCCGAAGACTGGGCTTCTTCCGCATCCACGAACATCCGGTGGTGCTTGCCGGCAATTTCGCTGAGCTCGTAGCCCAGCGCCGCAAGGAAGTTTTCATTGGCCGTGATGATGGTGCCGTCGAGCTTGAACTCGATCACCGCCTGGCTGCGCATGATCGCTTCGACCTTGGCTCGGTCGTCACTGCTGGTCTGTGCAAATAGTGCCATCGAGAAAGGCCCTCCAGCCTCTGCCCCTGCCGCAATGCGGCGCTCGTGCAATGCTATGGATATTTGGATAAACGGGCGTTCTGAGGCTGCTTGCGGATTCTGCGTAGCCGCCTACGCGATTGCCCGAAAACCATGCCCGGATTCCGTCAGGCCCCAGGGCCGAAGCGCTGACGGTCGCAAATTTCCTGCTGCTTGATGCATGGCCGATCGTCACCTGTCCTCACTGGCCCCCAACAGCGACGATGTTCTCGATCTGCGTCCATTTTGAGCTTGCGCGCGAAAGGTTAAGGGAGCACCAATTCCGCTACCGGCGAAACAAAAAGGGCGCCCGATCGGGCGCCCTGGCATGGCCCTGCAGGCCGCGATCAGGCGGCAGCCCTCGGCTTCTTGGACGCCGCGAGAGTGAAGACACCGATGACCCGGTCGAGCTCATTGGCCTGCGCCTCGGTCTGCTCGATAGCGGCATTGGTTTCTTCGACCAGGGCGGCATTGTGCTGGGTCATTTCGTCGAGCTGCCGCACGGCCACATTGACTTCATCGATCGATGCGGCCTGGTCGCGGCTTGCGCGCGCTATGCCGTCCAGCGTCACGGCATTGGCACGAATGGCTTCCTGCACGGTAACCAGCCGCTCGGCCGCGCTGGCCACTAGTCGCGAACCACCCGTGACCTCCGCGGCAGACTGCTCGATCAACGCCTTGACGTCGGCCGAGGCGCTGGCCGCAGACTGTGCCAGGCGCCGGACTTCCACCGCAACCACGGCAAAGCCCTTGCCGGCATCGCCGGCCCGCGCCGCTTCCACCGACGCATTGAGTGCCAGCAGGTTCGTCTGGAAGGCAATATCGTCGATCAGCCCGATAATGTTGGAAATCTTGGCCGAGGACTGGGTGATGCGATCCATCGCCTCTGTCGCCTCGCCCATCACCGCGCCACTGGCCTCGGCCTCGGCCGAAACCGCCCTTGCCTGCCGGCTGGCCTGCTCGGCCTGGGCGGCATTGTCGACCACGGTACGGCTGACCTGTTCGATAGCGGCACTGGTTTCCTCGATCGTAGCAGCCTGCCGCGTCGTGCGCTCGGAAAGGTCGTTGGCGCCCGAGAGGATTTCACCCGTTGCTGTCTTCAGCGCACCCGATGTGCCGCGCAACTGGGTGACGATCTCACCCAACTGCTCGGCCACATCATTGGTGTCCTGCTTGAGCCGGGCAAAGGCGCCCTTGTAGTCCCCCACCATGCGATGAGTCAGGTCGGCCCGAGCCAAAGCAGCCAGTACGCTGCCGGTCTCGGTCAGGCCACGATCGACCGTCGCCACCAGATCGTTGACGTCAAGCGCGAGCTGCCGCAATTCGGGATCGTTGAGTTCGGTGCCGACGCGGCGCGAGAAATCGCCTTCGATGGCGGCCCCCACTACTGCGCCAATGTCCTGCTGCAACTCCTGGATGACGCCGACACGGCTGGCGCGTTCCTCGCTCATGTCGAGTTCGGCGGCCCGCAGGTCGCGCATCTTGAGACCATTACTGCGGAACACATCCACCGCTTCGGCCATGTAGCCCAGCTCGTCGGCCCGCTCGAGCCCCGGCACCGGCACGTCCAGCTTGTCGCCGGCAATCTCGGCC
The DNA here is from genome assembly GCA_966192215.1 of uncultured Devosia sp. Lineage (GTDB taxonomy): Bacteria > Pseudomonadota > Alphaproteobacteria > Rhizobiales > Devosiaceae > Devosia. The sequence continues at coordinate 6,524 of CBIGSA010000049.1, forward strand.
ATGGCATCGGTAAGGCGCGTGATCGGCCTTGTAACGGTGCGGGCGATGACAATGCTGGTTACGGCGGCCAGCACCAGCAGCACCAGTCCGATTAGCAGCATCGTGTTGCGCAGCCCGGCGGACGGTGCCGAAATGTCGGCTTCGCTTTCCAGCGCCACGACGGCCCATTCGACTCCGCCGAAGGTCAGCGGCTCACTGGCGGCCACATAGGCCGCGCCTTCGTGGTGAGACAGGGCGCCGATGGCCGGGCTGCCTGCCAGAGCCGCGCTCACCGCTTCCCCCTGCAGCGGCAGGGTCAGCACGTCGTTGCCGTCCGTCTTCGGCGAGTCGTTACGGACGAGGCCGTCCTGACCGACGAGATAGGTCTCTCCGCTGGCGCCCAGGCCCTGCGTGCGGTCCAGCACTTCGCCGATGCGGCCGGTCGGCATCTGGTAGGCAATGACGCCGATCAGGAAGCCCTGGTCATAGACGGGGGCAGCAATGAAGCTCGCCGGAGCACCGGCGCTGGGCCCATAGGGCGCGAAATCGGACAGGAACACCTGCCCCGCTTCGCCCGCCATGGCTGATCGCACCACCCTGCCCAGGTCGCTATCGGCCCACGGCCCGCCACCTTCGGCGAAATTGGTCGCAAAGTCGGCTTCCTTGAACACCGTATAGACATTGTTGAAATCGGTATCGAACAGGAAGATGTCGTAATAGCCGCGCGTTTCCAGCAGGTCGCGGAAATCGGCATGCAGATTCCGGTGGTGCAAGTCATAGACCGGCAGCTTGTCCGACGTATCGAGCTTGAGCCGCTCGCCAACCGGATTGGGATTCTGGGTGATATAGGCGTCCTGCAGCAGCTCGGTGGGATCGCCCTGCCCCGTCAGCGAACGCATCGCGCCGGAGAAGAGATCGATATCGGCGGCAATTTCTGAGCGCCCGGCAAAGAGCGTCAGATCCTCGGCCACTTCATCGAGATAGGCATTGAGCGCCGAGCGGGCATTGGCGGCGGCGGCCGTCAGGCGCTGCTCGGCCTGGCTGTTGACGATGCTGCTGCTGACCGCATAGGCAGCCAGCGCCAGGCTGGCCCCGGTAACAAGCGCGATCGCTACCACCATGGCCGGTAGCTTGAAGGCGAGTTTGAGCTGGGTCATCGAGGATACTTCCGGAGTTGCGGCACTGCTGCCTGGTCAGGCATGCCCGCAGCTCCTCTTCAGCGGCATGACCCTCGAGAACCATAGGAAGGCTATGGTTAAGGAAGCCCTTCCGGGACCGTCATGAGACCGTCATGGCCCCGGAGCTGACCCCGGGGCCACAACCTCACTAGAACTCGTTCCAGTCCGCCGAGATGGCGGCGTTGCCCTGGCTGAGATAGGCCTGTGCCGCCTTGCGGACATTGGCCGGGCGTGTCTGAGCGGGTGACGCCGCCGCCCGCGCCGGTGCAGCACGCTCGCCACCGGTGTGGAAGACCGCCACGATGTCATCGAGCGCACTGGCCTGGGCCTCGGTCTGCTCGATGGCGGCATTGGTCTGCTCCACCAGGGCCGCGTTGTGCTGCGTCATCTCGTCCATGGTGCGGACAGCGATATTGACCTCCTCGATAGCGGAGGCCTGCTCCCGGCTTTCCCGCGCAATCCCGTCCATCAACTGGTTGCTGGCACGGGCGGCATCCAGCATGGCTGAAAGCCGCGCCGCTGCATCGGAGACCAGGCGAGAGCCCAGCCCCACCTCACCGGCCGACTGCTCGATCAGCACCTTGACGTCGGCCGATGCACTGGCGGCCGACTGAGCCAGACGGCGCACTTCCACGGCCACCACGGCGAAGCCCTTGCCGGCATCGCCAGCGCGCGCCGCTTCCACCGAAGCATTGAGCGCCAGCAGGTTGGTCTGGAAGGCGATATCGTCGATGAGCCCGATAATATTGGAGATCTTGCCCGAGCTGGCTTCGATCGCCGCCATGGCCTCGTTGGCCTTCTCCATGACCTGCCCGCCTTCTTCGGCGGTTCGGGTCACCTCGGCCGCGTTGACGCTGGCATCCTTGGCGCGCTGCGCGTTCTGCAGCACGGTCGAGGCCAGCTGCTCCATGGCCGCCGAGGTTTCCTCGATCGTCGCGGCCTGCTTGGTGGTACGTTCGGAAAGATCGTTCGCACCCGACAGGATTTCTCCGGTCGCAGTCTTGAGTGTACGCGAGGTCGAACGCAGCTGCGTCACCACATCGCTGAGCTTGTCCGCCACCGCGTTCGTATCGGACTTGAGTCGGGCAAAGGCGCCCTGGTATTCGCCTTCCATGCGTATGGTGAGGTCGGTATTGGCCAGCGCCGTCAGCACGCGGCCGGTCTCGTCCAGACCACGATCCACCGTGGCAACAAGGCTATTGACGCTGCTGGCGAGGCCATTGAGTTCGGGATCGGGGAACTCGGTCTCGACCCGCCGGGTGAAATCGCCGGCAATGGCCGCGTCGACCACCTGGCCGAAGGCACCCTGCAGGTCGCTCATCATGGCGCGGCGGTTCTGCTCCTCGGCCACGATGCGTGCTGCTTCGGCCTCGGTCATCTGGCTGACCTTGAGGCCGTTCTGGCGGAACACTTCCACCGCACGGGCCATGGCGCCGATTTCGTCGCGATTCTCGCCATAGGGCACTTCGACATCGTAGTTGCCCTCGGCCAGGCCATTCATGATGCCGGTCATCCTGCGGATCGGCTTGGCCAGCACGCCGGCGCCAAGCCACACCAGGACCAGGGCGCCAACGAGCAGCGCGGCGGCAGCCGTCAGCGCCATGTTGCGCATCTGGTCCACGCCGGCAAAGATAGTCGCCGCCGGCACGTCCATCAGCATGGTCCACTGATCGGTCACACCATCAAAGGTCAGTTGCGTTGCAACGACGAACTGCTGAACGCCATTGGCATCGACATAGTAGAGACCCTTTTGCAGCAGACCTGGATCGAGCAGTGCACCGGCGACTTCCGGCGCCACCTTGGTGCCGACAAGGGCAGGATCGGGGCTGGCAATCCACTGGCCGTCATTGCTGACCAGCATCACATTGCCCACCTCGAACGGGCGAAGCTGCCCGATCACGCCGGCGATCGTATTCAGGCTGAGATCGGCAGTGACGATGCCCACGGGCTTGCCGGCCTTGTGCACCGGAATACTGATCGTTGTCATCAGCACATCGACGCCATTGATGGCATAGGCATAGGGCGGCGTCAGTACGGCGCGATCTTCGGCCAGGGGCAGGTCGTACCAGTTTTCAGTGCCATTGCCGGGCGACATGTCGAGCTGTTCGACAACGACCTTGCCGTCCTGGTTGGTGAAATAGGGCACGAAGCGGCCGGCGGCGTCGGAATATTTGTGGCCGATAAAACCGGCATCATTGCCATCGAGCGCATTGGCATCGAAGGCCAGTGTCATGCCGGTCAGCGCCGGCCGGGATGCCGTCGCAGCGGTCATCAGACGGCCAAGCTGGTCACGGTCCACCACGCCTTCGGCAATGGTGCCCTCCACTGTCGCGGCAACGCCGCGCGCCAGGGATATGATGCCGCCCATCTGGCCGGTGGCAAGCTGACTATACTGTCCCAGAAGAGCACGGGCTCGCGCCTCGGCTTCACTGCCTGCAGTTCCATACATAAGCGTCGTGCCACCGAAGACGATGGCGCACATCGAAGCCGCGAACAATACACCTGCGCCGATCACCAGCTTCATCTGGATCGACAGGTTGGAGAATTTCATTCTGTATTCCCTACCAATTTCGCCTCTGGCGAGGCCGCCCACTGACCGTTTCAGCCAACCGCACCCGCGCTTCGACCACATCCGCAGACGGACTGGCGCCATCCGCAAAATGCGGAGGCGGTAGAGTCTGATTGCAGGAAAGCGACGCCATATTGCTCCCGCCGTGATGTCGTCACGGCATGCCCAGGTCAAAGTACAAACTGCGTCCGCACTTACCCTGACAGGTCGGCCTTAAGGCCGGGTTAAGTACGATGGCACTCGTGGCTTGCATAAAAAATGGGGCGCCCAGGGGCGCCCCATTCAGCCTCTCCGCAACCGGCACCGTCAGAACTCGGACCAGTCCTTGGCGATCGCCGCATTGCCCTGTGTCAGGTAGGACCGCGCGGCCGAGCGAACCTTGTCCACCACACCGCGCTCCTGCGTCGGCACGCCGCGCTCCTGCGTCTGCTTCCCATGTGCAGGCGCGGCCGCGGATCTGTCCGCCTCCTCGATGGTGAAGATGTCCACCACCCGATCGAGCTCGCTGGCCTGGGCCTCGGTCTGTTCGATCGCCGCATTGGTTTCTTCCACCAGCGCCGCATTGTGCTGGGTCATTTCGTCCAGCGTCCGCACCGCCACCGACACTTCATCGATCGCCGCCGCCTGTTCACGGCTGGCCTTGGCTATGGACTGCATCAGGCTGGCATTCTCGCCGACCGCGTTCAGCATGGCAGTCAACTGCTCGGAGGCACTGGACACCAGCTTGCTGCCGCCCTTGACCTCGTTGGCGCTCTGCTCGATCAGTGCCTTGACGTCGGCCGACGCGCTGGCAGCCGATTGCGCCAGGCGCCGCACTTCCACGGCCACCACGGCAAAGCCCTTGCCGGCGTCGCCGGCGCGCGCTGCTTCCACCGAAGCGTTGAGCGCCAAAAGATTGGTCTGGAAGGCAATATCGTCGATCATGCCGATGATGTTGGAAATCTTGGCCGAACTGGAGGTGATGCGCTCCATGGCCTCATTGGCTTCAGCCATGGTCTGCCCGCTATGGGCCGCACTCTGCGATACGGATTGCGCCTTGACGTCGGCATCCTCGGCCATGCGCGCATTTTCCGCCACGGTCGCGGCCAGCTGCTCCATGGCCGCAGAGGTTTCCTCGATGGTCGCGGCTTGCTTGGTGGTCCGCTCGCTGAGGTCGTTAGCGCCCGACAGGATTTCGCCCGTCGCAGTCTTGAGGGCACGCGAGGTCGAGCGCAACTGCGCCACCACCTCGGTCAGCTTGTCGCCCACCGCATTGGTATCGGCCTTGAGCTTGGCGAACGAGCCTTGATAGTCGCCCGCCATGCGGCGGGTAAGGTTGGTATCGGCCAAGGCGGCCAGCACTTCCCCGGTTTCGCTGATGCCGCGATCCACCGTCTCGACCAGGTTGTTGACGCTGCCGGCAAGGGCATTGAGCTCGGGATCGGGGAATTGCGCATGCACACGCTTGGAGAAGTCGCCGGCAATGGCGGCATCCACCACTTCGCCGAAGGCAGCCTGCAAGGCCACCATCATGTCGGTGCGCTCGACGCGGCGGCGCTGCGAGGCGGCGCGCTCTTCCTCGGTCATCTGGCTGACCTTGAGGCCGTTCTCGCGGAATACTTCTACCGCACGGGCCATTTCGCCAACTTCGTTGCCCCGGTGGATGAACGGAACCTCGGTCTCGTAGTCGCCTTCGGCCACGGCCTTCATGGTCTGGGCCAGCTTGGGCACGGCCGCCATCATCAAACGCGACATAACATAGCCGAGCACGCCCAGGATCACGAGACTGACCGCCCCGACACCGAGCAGGATCCACAGGGTCGACAGGATGCCCGCTTCGAGCCTGGCCTTGTCCGTGCCGGCATAGAGCGCGCCGATCAGCCGGCTTTCCTGGTCCAGGATAGGCTGATAGGCGGTGTAATAGTCCGTGCCGAGCACATTGGCTTCGCCGAAATAGGCCTTGCCCTCGATCAGCGTGGCATAGGCCGGGTTGGTCTCGTCCAGCACGTCGCCCAGCAGGCGCTCGCCCTCGGGAGTCACCAGGGTGCTGCTCAGCGCGACAAGGGGTTTGCTGTGGTCTTCCGCGCCATAGATGGTCACGGTTTCGCCGGTGAGGCGAACCACCGAATCCACCAGGTCATGATTGACGAAGAGCCGCGGCATGGCCCAGGTCTTGACCGATGCGATGCTGCCGTCTTCGGCCCAGGCCACTTCCGAGCCGGGCAGTTTGCCACCGACCACGGTCGCGGCCGTACGCAGGTCGCCTTCCAGCTCCGCCATGGCGCTGGCGCGCGTCGAGGCGCTGAGATTGAGATAGGTCGCCGTCGTCACTGCCGCGATGGAGACGATGATGGCCGAGATCACCAGAATGGCGATCATCGTGGTCAGTTTGATATTGCCCAAGACGCGAGCGGCGCGCTTCAACATCCCGTTTCCCCCAAGGCTACCAGGCACGGTTGCCGAACGGCCCGCGCAAATTGTCGGTAGAAGCTAGCAGGGCAGGCTTAATCGAGTGTTTAGCATGCCGTTTGGTCACCCGAGCATGGTCTCGGCGAGAAACCTGAGGAACGTATCTTATTGATATATTTGATGAATTCTACACAGACGCAACGGGTTCGACTGCCTGCCTTTTAAGCGATTGCGCCTGAAAACGACAGAACCCCGCCCTGCTCGCACAGGACGGGGTTCGCGAAACGCTTGGAAATGGCAGACTAGAACTCGCTCCAGTCGGGCGCCACGGCAGCATTGCCATGCGTCTTGAGGTTGGCGGAGGCAACGGCCAGCCGCTCCTGCAAGCCGCGTGCACCGGCCGGCGTGGCCTGTTCGCTGCGACCCCGGGTCGCTTCCTGCGAAATGCGGAACACATCGACGATGCGGTCCAGCTCGCTGGCCTGGGCCTCGGTCTGCTCGATTGCGGCATTGGTCTCTTCCACCAGGGCCGCATTATGCTGGGTCATCTCGTCCATGGTGCGGACGGCCGTCGTGACCTCCTCGATGGCCGAGGCCTGTTCGCGGCTCTCATTGGCAATGGATTCGAGCAGGCCATTATTGCCCCGCGCCGCGTCCAGCATGGCCTTGAGCTTGCCCGCCGCATCGCCCACCAGCTTGGAGCCGGAATTGACCTCGCCCGCCGACTGCTCGATCAGCACCTTGACCTCGCTGGAGGCCTGCGCGGCGCTTTGCGCCAGGCGCCGCACTTCCACGGCCACCACGGCAAAACCCTTGCCCGCATCGCCAGCACGCGCCGCTTCCACCGAGGCATTGAGCGCCAGCAGATTTGTCTGGAAGGCAATGTCGTCGATCATGCCGATGATGTTGGAGATCTTGGCGGAAGACTGGGTAATCCGCTCCATCGCCGCGGTCGCGGCATCCATCACCTGCCCACCCTCTTCGGCGGTGCGGGTCACCTGAGCGGCATTGACGCTAGCATCCTTGGCACGCTCAGCATTCTTGAGCACGGTCGATGCCAGTTGCTCCATGGCCGCCGAGGTCTCTTCGATCGTTGCGGCCTGCTTGGTGGTGCGCTCGCTGAGATCGTTCGCACCCGACAGGATTTCCCCCGTCGCGGTCTTGAGCGAACCCGAAGTATGCCGCAACTGGCCGACCACTTCGGTCAGCTTGTCAGCCACCGCATTGATGTCGGACTTGAGCGTGGCGAAGGCGCCTTCATAGTCGCCCTCCATCCGCTCGGTGAGGTCGGTATTGGCCATCGCACCAAGCACATGGCCGATCTCGGTCACGCCGCGGTTGAAGGTCGACACCAGGTTGTTGACACTACTGGCGAGAGCATTGAGCTCGGGATCGGGGAATTCCACCGCGACCTGGCGGGTGAAATCGCCCGCCACCGCGGCATCGACCACCTCGCCGAAGGCCGACTGGAGTTCGCTCATCATCTTCTGCCGGTTTTCCTGATCGGCAATAATGCGCGCGGCTTCCGCCTCGGTCATCTGGCTGACGCGCAGCCCGTTGGCGCGGAACACTTCCACGGCGCGCGCCATGGCACCCACTTCGTTGCCCTGTTCGGTATAGGGCACCTCAGTGCCGTAATTGCCCTCGGCAATCGCTTCCATCGAGCCGGCCAGCTTGGGAATGGGCTTGGTGATGAGCCGCGACAGGAACAGCCCGAGCAGGCCCAGGCCCACCGTAACGGCGCCGCCAACCATCAGGATCAGCCCGAGCACCCCATTGGCCGAGGCTTCCACATCGGCCATGGTCGTGCCGACAAAGATGGCGCCCATGACTTCGCCGCTCATCTTCTCGATGGGCTGCAAAGCCGCAAAATAGTTGATGCCATTGATTGGCAACTGGCCAATAAACGGCTCGCCCGCAATAACCGCTTCAAAGGCCGGACTCGACGCATCGAGCACCAGGTCAGCCACGCGCGTGCCATCCGGAGCGGTAATGCTGGTGGTCTTGCCCTGCAGGACCTGCGTCGCCGCATCCAGTACATAGATGCTTGCATCCTGCTTGGTGACCCGCGTTACCGAGTCGATGATTTCGGTGTCGTAGAACGGCGGTACGGCCCAGCTCTGGAACGCATCCATCGTTCCTTCCTCGGTCCAGTTCAGCACCGATCCGGAAATGCGCCGCTCCAGGATCGTGGCGGCGACCGCCAGGTTGGTTTCCTGCTGCACCTTGCTGTCGGCCATCGACTGAGCATGCAGGCTCATATAGATCGCCCCCGATACGGCAGCGATGGACCCAATGATGGCAATCAGGACCAACGCCGCGATGGTAGTGGTCATCTTGATATTGCCGAAAGCAGCAAAGAGCTTGCGCATAGGCATGTTCCCCCGGAGCGTCCGGCGTGGCGATTTATCGCTCGCATGCGGACTTACTGATGAGGAAAATTACCGGATAGCCGTTAATCGAACGTTTTCCAGAACCGGCCCGGTATCGTTTCCATTGCCGATTTGGCCGCCATCTGCGATGAATTTGAGCGAATAACGAACAAATCGAACCGATCCGGGGCAGTAGTCCGCAGATACGTGCCGCCCCGGCCCCGTGTCATTTCTGGCGCAGAAGCCGGGGCGACCCGGGGAATAGTGAGATTTGTCTTGCCTCAAGGTAGGCAGAAAATCTTAATGGGCTATTGAACTTGTATGGAAGCAATACCCCGTACAAAAAGGGCGCCCGAAGGCGCCCCGAATAACTTCGTTCCACTCCCCGCCTAGAACTCGTTCCTGTCCTTGTCGATGGCGGCGTTTCCGTGGCTGAGAGAGGATTTGGCCGCGGTCTT
>CBIGSA010000050.1:0-15367 GCA_966192215.1 uncultured Devosia sp.
ACTACTTTGCCTCAAACGAACCGATTCTGCTCGCCCTCTGCGCAAATTCCGGCACCTCGCCCGAACAGTTCATGCGGGTCTGGCATCGGCTCAATCCTTCCGGGTGACGCGTGACGCTCGATTGGCTCTGCCGCGATTGCCTGGCCCATGGGTCCAGCGCCGCTGTGCCGGCCCGCTGCCCAGGCTGCGGCTCGCCGCGCCTGCGCAGCCATGAAGAGCTGTTCGGCCTCACCATCGCCCATGTCGATTGCGACGCCTTCTACGCCTCGGTGGAGAAGCGCGATAACCCCGACCTGCGCGACAAGCCGCTGATCATTGGCGGCGGCACCAGAGGCGTGGTCTCCACCTGCTGCTACATCGCCCGCCAGTCCGGCGTTCGTTCGGCCATGCCGATGTTCCAGGCCAGGAAGCTCTGCCCGGATGCCGTCATCATCAAGCCAGATATGGCCAAATATGTCGGCGTCAGCCGCCAGATTCGCCAGCATATGGAAGCCCTTACCCCGCTGGTCGAGCCGCTCTCCATCGACGAGGCGTTCCTCGACCTCTCGGGCACCGCGGCCCTGCATAAGGCCCCGCCAGCCCTTGTCCTCGCCCGCTTTGCCCGCACCATCGAAACCGATCTCGGCGTCACCATCTCCGTCGGCCTCAGCCACAACAAGTTCCTGGCCAAGGTCGCCTCGGATCTCGACAAGCCGCGCGGTTTCGCCGTCATCGGCAAGGCGGAAACCATGTCTTTTCTCGCGCCCAAACCGATCAGCCTCATCTATGGCGTCGGCAAGGTGTTTGCCGAAACCCTGCGCAAGGATGGGCTGGTCACCATCGGCCAGTTGCAGGACGAGCCACCCGAAAACCTGATGCGCCGCTATGGCGAAACCGGCGCCCGCCTGGCGCGCCTCGCCCGCGGCGAGGACAGCCGCCGCATTTCGCCCGACGGCGAGATGAAAACCATCTCGTCTGAAACGACATTCAACAGCGATATCAGCGACCTGGATGCGCTTTCTACCGAATTGCTCCATGTCACGGAACGGCTTTCCGAGCGCCTCAAGGCCAAGGGCGTGGTGGGCGACACGGTGACGCTGAAGCTCAAATCGGCAGGTTTCCGCTTGCGCACGCGCGCCCGGCATTTGATGATCCCCACGCAATTGACCAATGTGATCTATGAAACCGGCCGGTCCCTGCTGGAACGCGAAGTCGATGGCACCGCGTTCCGGCTGATTGGAATCGGCGTTTCGGGTATCGATACCGCCGACGGCAGCGATCCGGCCGATCTGCTGGAGCCTGCCATTGCACGCAAGGCGGCCGCCGAACGGGCCATGGACCGCGTGCGCAACCGCTTCGGCCGCGACGCCGTGGTGCGCGGCAAGCTCTACCGACACAAGCCGGCACCCCTGCCGGTGGAACCAGACGACGACCAGAACGAAGGCAAGACAAGATGACCAGTCCGCTCGAAAAGCTCCGCGAATACGGCTACGAACTGCCCGCCCCCAAGGCCCCGGTCGCCAGCTATGTTCCGGTCACCCGGTCCGGCAACCTTCTCTATGTCTCCGGCCAGATCTCCTCCAATGAACAGGGCGTGGTCACGGGCCTGCTCGGCGATACGATGAATGTGGTGCAGGGCGGCAATGCCGCCGAACTGGCCGCCCTCAACGTACTGTCGCAGATCGTCCATTCGGCCGGCGTCCCGATGGAAGACATCAAGCGCATTCTCAAGATCACCGTCCTGGTGGCCTCGACCCCTGATTTCACCGAGCAGCATCTGGTGGCCAATGGCGCCTCGAACCTGCTGGTAGGCGTGCTGGGGGATAAGGGCAAGCATGCCCGCGCCGCCTTCGGTGTCACCGCCCTGCCCCTTGGCGCGGCCGTAGAGATCGAAGCGGTCATAGAGGTCTGACTGCTACATCACCGTCACATTCCGGTGCCATTGAAGCACCTCAACCCATGAGGATGGCCGTCATGACCGAGCCTCTGTTCCCCAATCCCGTTGCCCATCGCGGCCTGCATGACCGCGCCAGCGGGATTATCGAAAACAGCGCCAGCGCCTTCGAAGCGGCCATCATTGCGGGCTTCGCCATCGAATGCGACGTGCAACTCACCAGCGATGGCGTGCCGGTCATCTTCCACGATGACGTGATGAAGCGCCTGCTCGGCAAGGAAGGCGCGGTGGCCGATTGCCTCGCTGCGGACATTCTCTCCGCGCCGCTGCTCGACAGTGCCGCCGGCGACCGCCCGCAGAAATTCACCGATTTCCTGGCGCAGATCGCCGGGCGTGCACTGCTGCAGGTCGAGCTGAAGCGCCAGCGCGACACCACCGGCACGCAATTGCTGGCTCGCGCCGTGGCCGAGGCCCTGAAATCCTATGACGGCCCGGTGACCGTCGAATCCTTCGATCCGCACCTGCTGACGGCCATTCGCCAATTCGGCTTCACCGGGCCGCGCGGCATCATCACCTATGATTATGCCGACAAAAACGAGGATAGTGGCCTTACCGAGGAGCAGCGCTATACCCTGCGCCACCTGCTTCACTGGCACGAGACGCGGTTCGATTTCATCTCCTGCTCCAAGGACGCGCTGGAACTCCCCGCCATCGTCTTCTGGCGCGCCCTGGGCAAGCCCGTGACCGCATGGACAGTGCGGACGCAGGCCGAGGCCGACGCCGCCCTGGCGCATGCCGACCAGCTCGTCTTTGAGGGCTTCGCCCCTGCGTGATCGGCTCACCATTGCCGTCGCCATCCTGGCAATCGCAAGTGCTGCCACGGCGCAGGAAACGGTCAGGCTCCCGCCCGCTGGTGGGCAATACGATTCGCAGCTCGGCGGAGCCTATGATCCGCCGCCGGGCACGTTGATCGTCAGCCGAGACCGGGCAGAACCTGCCGCGCCGGGACTCTACAACATCTGCTATATCAACGCCTTCCAGACCCAGCCGCAGGAAACGGACTGGTGGCTCGCGCAGCATCCCGACCTGCTGCTGCGCCACGATGGTGCCCTGGTCGAAGATCCGAACTGGCCCGGCGAAATCCTTCTCGATACCAGCACCGAAGCGAAGCGGACTGCACTTGCGGCCATCGTGACCGGCTGGATCGACCAATGCGCCGAAGACGGCTACGTCGCCATCGAGGCCGACAATCTCGACACCTATGCCCGCTCCGGCGACGCGCTGAGCATCGCGGACAACCTGGCCTATGCCGGAATGCTGATCGGCCATGCCCATGATCTCGGCCTGGCTTTCGCCCAAAAGAATGCCGGCAACCTTGGTGCCACCGGCAGGGCTGCCGGCTTCGACTTCGCCATTGTCGAGTCCTGCCAGGTCTATGGCGAATGCGCGGACTATACGACGGTCTTCGGCCGGCTTGTGCTGGAGATTGAGTATACCGATACCGACGCCAGCCATTTCGATATAGCCTGCCGGGAGCGCGGACGCCAAATCTCCGTGATCCGGCGCGACCGGAACCTTACAATCCCGGGCGAACCGTCCTATTTCTATCAGACTTGTTGACTCCCGCCGGGACCTCCCTTGGCAGACCAGCCCAGTTTTCGCGCCACTATCCATCCGAGCACGGCGAGCATTCCCGCCGCCGTGTGGAATAGCCTCGTGCCCTCGACCGACGGGCGCAGCGACAACCCATTCCTCGACCACGCCTTTTTCATGGCGCTCGAAGAGTCTGGTTGTGCCACCGGCCGCACGGGCTGGCAGCCGCAGCATATCCTCCTGAGCGATGAGAACGACCAGCCGCTGGGCCTGATGCCGCTCTTTCTTAAATCCCATTCCATGGGCGAATATGTCTTCGACCATGGCTGGGCCGACGCGCTGGAGCGTGCCGGCGGCAGCTACTATCCCAAGCTGCAATGCTCGGTGCCCTTCACGCCCGCAACAGCGCCCAAGCTGCTGGTGCCATCAGGCGATCCCACCATGCGGGCCGCCCTGCTCTCCAGCGCCCAGCAACTGACCATCCAGCGACACGCCTCCTCCGTCCACGCCACCTTCGTGCCCCAGGATGAGGCGGACGAGATCGAGGCCGATGGCTGGCTCAGGCGCCTGGACACCCAGTTCCACTGGCACAACCAGGGCTTCGCCAGTTTCGACGACTTCCTCGACAGCCTCTCCTCACGCAAACGCAAGACCATCCGCCGCGAGCGCCGCGATGCACTGGCGGACGGACTGACCGTCAAATGGCTCTCCGGCAGCGACCTGCGGGAAGAACACTGGGATGCCTTCTATGCCTTCTACGAGGATACCGGCGCCCGCAAATGGGGCCGCCCCTATCTCAACCGCGAATTCTTCTCGCGCCTCAACCAGACCATGGCAGACCGCATTGTGCTGATGCTGGCCTATGACGGGCCGGAAGCGATTGCCGGCGCCATCAATTTCGTCGGCAAGGACCGCATTTTCGGCCGCAACTGGGGCTGCACGCGCGACGTGCCCTTCCTCCATTTCGAGCTCTGCTACTACCAGGCCATCGACTATGCGATTGCCCACGAGCTGGACGTGGTCGAGGCCGGTGCACAGGGCGAACACAAGCTCGCGCGGGGCTACGCGCCCACGACAACCCACTCGGTGCACTGGATTGCCCATCCTGGCCTGCGCGATGCGGTGGCCAACTATCTCGAGCACGAGCGCCATTCGGTCGAGCATAACCAGGAATTGCTCGAGCAATTCACGCCCTTCCGCAAGGGCGAGCGCACGGATCACTAGTACTTCCCTGCCGCGCCTATCCACTTTATGTAGGAAGCATGATCTGGGACATTTTTGTATTTCTGCTGCAGGCCGCCTTCGTTTTCATCGCCTCGACGGCCCTGTTCGACGCGCTCCACTGGACGTTGCATAAGTGGGAAGGCTCGAAGATCCCGCTGTTGCGGACGTTCTCATCCTGGCACTGGGTGCACCACAAGTTTCTTGGCCTCGATATGCAGATCAACCCGGCCTATGCCCGGGCCAATATCTGGTTCCACATCCTGCCCGAATACCTGACCTCCATGGCCGGAACGCTGGTCTTCCTGCTGGTCTTTCCCTGGCCGGTAATCGCCGCCGTGGCGGCCCTTCGCACGGTGATGCTGGGCCTGACGCTGCGCGAGGAAGGGCTGGATTATAACCACATGTCAATGGATCGCGTCGGCGGGCAGCAGGGCTTGCTCTGGGTGGACAATAATTACCACGCCATGCACCACGTCTATCCGCACAACTTCTTCTCGTCCTTCGCCAATGTGTTCGACCTCGTTTTCGGCACCACCTGCCAGATCGAAGGGCGGCGCTTTCTGGTCACCGGTGCCAGCGGCGCCTTTGGCTCGGCCCTGGTGGAAAAGCTGACCAGTCGCGGCGGAGTGGTTGAAACCGCCAAGTCAGGCGTGGATTTTACCCAGGGCAACTATGCCGCCATGCGCGAAAAGCTGGAGCGCGCCGATGTACTGGTGCTGGCGCATGGCGCCAAGACCCAGGACTGCTGGAACGCCAACAATCTGACCTTCCGCGAGCTCATTGAACTCTTTACCGACATGGGCAAGCACCGCCTCGCCCCACCGGAAGTCTGGGCGCTGGGCTCAGAAGTCGAATTTCATGGCGATATGGGCATGGACGAACTCAAGGCCTATTCCGCCTCCAAGCGCGCTTTTGCCCTGCGCGCGCGGGACTATTATCGCTCCGACGCCCTGATCTACCGGCATATCGTGCCGTCGTCCTTCACCTCTTCTATGGGCAAGGGCGCCATGAGCGCCGCGACGGCGGTCAATATCGCGCTGTTCTTCATCCGCCGCGGCTTCCGCTACGTGCCCGTCACCATGACGGGACTGGCCGTGCTCAACTACTTCCGTTTCCGTTTCTTCCAGAAGGAGCAGCCGGATCTCTCCCAGCCGGCCGAGTGACCATGAGCTACGACCCGTCCAATATCTTCGGCAAGATCCTGCGCGGCGAAATTCCGGCTCACCGCGTCTATGAAGACGATACGGCGCTGGTGATGATGGACCTCTTCCCCCAGTCGCGCGGCCATACGCTGATCGTGCCCAAGGCCCCTTCCCGCAACCTGCTCGATGCCGATCCGGCAGCCCTGGCGGCAGTCATGCCGCTGGTTCAGAAAGTGGCCAGGGCAGCCAAGCAGGCCACGGGCGCCGACGGCATTCGCCTTGCCCAGTTCAATGAAGCACCGGCCGGCCAGACAGTGTTCCACCTGCATTTCCACGTCATTCCGGTCTATGAGGGCATCCCGCTCGGCGCCCATGGCGGCGGCAAGGCCGAAGACGCCGAACTTGCGGCACTAGCCCGGGATATCGCCGCCGCGCTTTAGTGGTGTCGGTGATGGCCGTGCAAGGTCAGCACCGACACGATAGCCATGGTTCCGATGATCATCAGCAAGGTCATTGTGCTCCTCCTCAAGAGGGAACACACCGCCACCCGCATGGGTTCGATCACAAAGCGTGGTCGAGCACCAATCCGCCTTTGAGCGTCACGATCCGGTCGGCGCGCCGCGCCAGGTCGTGATTATGCGTGGCGATGAGCGCGGCCGCGCCTTCATTCTTGATCAGGCTTGCCAGGGCTGCGAACACCACATCGCTGGTTTCCGGGTCGAGATTGCCGGTCGGCTCGTCGGCCAGGATAACCTTGGGATGGTTGGCTGCGGCGCGGGCAATGGCCACGCGCTGCTGCTCCCCGCCCGATAGCTCGGCCGGCCGATGGCTGGCGCGCGGCCCCACGCCAAGCAGGTCCAGCAGTTCCATCGATCGCTTGTCGGCTTCGGCGGGCGATTTCCCGGCGATGAGCTGCGGCATGGTCACATTCTCAAGCGCCGTGAATTCGGGCAGCAGGTGATGGAACTGATAGACATAGCCCACGGTCGAGCGGCGCAATTGTGTACGGCCCCGATCGCCCAGCTTGCTGGTGGGAATACCAATGATCTCGACTTCCCCCGCCTGCGGGCTTTCCAGCAGCCCTGACAGGTGCAGCAAGGTCGATTTGCCGGCGCCCGAAGGCGCCACCAGCGCCACCAGCTCGCCGCTATTGACCGTCAGGTCCGCCGCCTCCAGCACACGGACCATGCTTTCGCCCTGCCCGTAATGCCGGTGGACGCCAGTCAGCACCAGATGCGGCTTACTCATAACGCAGCGCCTCGACCGGATCGTATTGGGCCGCCCGCCAGGCGGGGTAAAGCGTCGCCAGGAAGCTGAGCCCCAGCGCCAGGCACACCACCACCACCACCTCGACCGGATCGGTCTTGGATGGCAGCGAGGAGAGGAAGAACACTTCGGGCGGAAAGATCGCCACGCCCAGTGTATTGGAAATCGACGCCCGCAGCGGCTCGGCATTGGCCGCTACGATCAGGCCCAGCACCGTGCCGCTCAACGTACCGATGACGCCGATCGTGGTTCCGGTGATCGAAAAGATGCGCATGATGGCGCCGCGCGTCGCGCCCATCGTGCGCAGCACGGCAATGTCCGAACTCTTGTCCTTCACCAGCATGATGAGGCTGGAAATGATGTTGAAGGCCGCCACAAGGATGATCATGGACAGGATGGTGAACATCACCACCCGCTCCACCTGCAGCGCCGAGAAAAAGGTCTCGTTGCGCTGCTGCCAGTCGGTCAGGATCAGCGGACGCAGCTCGGGAACAGCCTGCAGTCGCTGGCGCATCACCCCGATATTGTCAGGGTCCTCGATGAAGATTTCGGCCGCCGACGCCTGCCCCACCGTGTCGTAATATTGCTCGAGCTGCTCATTGGTCAGCGGCGGGTCGAGCGGCCCCAGCCTGGGCAGTTCCACGCCGGGCTTCAGCACTTCCTCGGTCAGCTTGAAGAAGTCCTGCGCCGGCTCAAGCGGCATATACATGAAATAGCTGTCGAACTCGACCATGCCTAGGTCGAAGATGACATTGACGGGATAGGATTTGATCTGCGGTGTGGTGCCGAACGGCGTCATCGCCCCGTCGGGGTTGATGATCTGCACCTGGTCGCCCAGTGACACGCCCAGCGTCTGCGCCAGACGGTAACCGATGGCAACGCCCCTGCTCTCGTCCCAGCCGTCCCAGCCGCCTTGCTCAATGCCATCGTAGAGCAGATCGAGTTTCTTGAGGTTTTCCGCGTCCATGCCGCGCACGGAAACGCCGGTGGAATTGCCCTTCCCCGATGCCAGCACCTGACCTTCGACGAAATAGACAGCAAAGCGAACGCCATCGACCTGTTCGAGCGCAGCCACCGTTTCCTTGTAGTCGGTGAATTCGCGCTCGATGGGAAAGGCGGTGAAGTGGCCGTTGAGGCCCAAAATCTTGGTCAGCAGTTCCGCCCGGAAGCCGTTCATGACCGACATGACAACGATCAGCGTCGCCACGCCGATGGCCACCCCGATCATGGTGAGGCTGGCAATCACCGAAATGAAAGCCTCTTTCCGGCGCGCACGCAGATAGCGCCCCGCGATCATCCATTCGAAGCGCGAAAAGGCACGCGTGCCCTTGTTCAGCGAAGGCGTCGCCGGCGCTGTCAAATGTCGATCTTTCGCTGCGGTTCGATGAGCCCCTTGAGCCGCGCCACGGCATCGGTGATCGGCAGTGTCTCGCGCGCGCCAGACTTGCGGTGCTTGATCTCGACTTCGCCCGATGCCAGCCCGCGCGGCCCCAGGATGATCTGGTAGGGAATGCCGATCAGGTCAGCCGTGGTAAACTTGGCGCCGGCGCCCTGGTCGCGGTCGTCATAGAGTGTGTCGATTCCGGCTGCTTCCAGCTCGGCATAGAGCTTGTCGCAAGCCGTATCACAGGCCGCATCGCCCGCCTTGAGATTGATCAGCACTGCCTCGAACGGCGCCACGCTCACCGGCCACACAATGCCGGCATCGTCATGGAACGCTTCGATCAGCGCCGGAACCAGGCGGGTCGGCCCGATACCATAGGAACCCATATGCACCGTGATTTCCTTGCCGTCGGGACCGGTCACGGTCGCCTTCATGGGTTCGGAATACTTGGTGCCGAAGTAGAAAATATGGCCGACTTCGATGCCGCGCGCCGAAACCCGGAACTCTTCCGGCACCGCCGCTTCATATTCGGCCATATCGACCATTTCCTCGGTCGCGGCATAGAGCGAAGTCCAGTCCTCGAAGATCGGCTTGAGATCGCCGCGGAAATCGGTGTCGGGGCCGGGAATGGGCTTATCGAGCAGGCGCTTGTCGCAGAACACGGCGCTTTCACCGGTATCGGCCAGCACGATCCATTCATGGCTGAGATCGCCGCCAATGGGGCCGGTATCGGCGCGCATCGGAATGGCCGTCAGCCCCATGCGGGCATAGGTGCGCATATAAGCCACGAACATCCGTTCATAGGCCTTCACCGCCTCTTCCTTGTTGAGGTCGAAGGAATAGGCATCCTTCATCAGGAATTCCCTGGACCGCATCGTGCCGAACCGCGGCCGCACCTCGTCGCGGAACTTCCACTGGATGTGGTAGAGGTTCAGCGGCAGGTCCTTGTAGGATTTCACATAGGCCCGGAAGATGTCGGTGATCATCTCCTCATTGGTCGGGCCATAGAGGAATTCGCGCTCGTGCCGATCCTCGATGCGCAGCATCTCCTTGCCATAGGCATCGTAGCGCCCGGATTCGCGCCATAGATCGGCCGACTGGATGGTGGGCATCAGAAGCTGGATCGCGCCGGAGCGGTTCTGCTCCTCCTCGATGATCTTCTGCACCTTCATCAGCACCTTGTAGCCCAGCGGCAACCAGGAATAGAGGCCGGAGGCCTGCTGGCGGATCATGCCGGCACGCAGCATGAGGCGGTGCGAGACGATTTCCGCTTCCTTGGGAACATCGCGCAGCACCGGCAAAAAGTAGCGAGACAAGCGCATGTGAACTCCCGAAAACGTCCGTCGACTCAAGGCTTTTCTTGATGCCCACTCAAATCCTACTCGTCCATCCGATGCAAGCATGGAAGCCATGCAGAATCTGCGTGACAGGGCAGATTCTTGTTGTTAGGGTCCCTCGCAATAAAACAAAGGCGGCCCAAACCGCCGGACGTCGACAACGTCAAGGGAGGAGCGTTGGCAGCCGCTTCAGTAGCGCGCCTAAGACCAACGTATTGTCGAACAAACTCTTTTCAGCGGGGCCTTGTGCCCCGCTTTTTTATTTCTGATGGCGAAGGTAAGCTCGCGCGGGCATTTCTAGGAGGTTCGGACATGGCTGATGGAGCCGATCTCAGACGCCTGGCCCTGGCCCTGCCCGGTGCGACCGAGGCGCCGCATTTCGACCGCGCGGCCTTTAGGGCGGACCGCATCTTCGTGACGCTCGATTCCAGTGAGCGGACCGCGAATTTCAAGTTCACGCGCGACGAGCAGGAATTCAAATGCCAGCTCGCGCCCGAGATATTCAGGCCCATCGATAATGGCTGGGGCCGCCAGGGCTGGACAATGGCTATCCTGGCCGCGGCGACGCCGGATGACCTGCAGGCGGCACTGGAGATGGCCTATGCACACGCGGTGGGCAAACCGAAGCGCAAGCGCCAATAGCGAAGCTGTCAGCGGTTCCAGTAGTGGTGCAGGGTCTCGTTGGTGAGGCCCCAAAGCAGCAAGGCCGTCAGGACGATGGCGAGGCCTGTGGCAATCAGCGCGCGTCGCAGCAGGTGTGGCGTGGCGGGAGCGGCCGGTTCGGTCCCGGCGGTAACCTTGCCGACCTCGATCTGGCTGCGATTGCCGATCGGCGCCACAGCGACAAAGCTGATCCACCACATGACGAAGAAGACGGCGATGATGGAGCCGATCTGCATGGCTGTTCCTTTCGCTGCGACAGCAGTTCAATACGCCCGATATCACCCCCGCGATAGCGGGAATGACCGTTTCCTATTGCCGCAGCTGTCTGGTGCTCAGACCCGATGCACGAAGATCGACACATTGGGCTTGCGCCCCCAATAGGCATTGACCTCATTGCGGATCGCCTTGAACAGTGCCGAATTCAGCACTTCAGTATCGCTGCGCCGCTTGGGCGGCATCGACTTGAGCACGCCGGCAATGGTGTCCTCCACCAGTTCGCCCAATGACTCGTCTTCGGTCTCGGGCAGGCCCTCGATGACAAGATCGGGACCCGACACGACCTGGCCGTTGCCATTGACGCAGAGGCTGACCACGACATGGCCGCCGAACGACAGCCGACGGCGGCCCTTGACCCCCGATTCCTCCGGTGTGCAGAGCACCAGCCCGTCGAGATAGAGCTCGCCCGTCCGCACCTCGGCCGGGAAGGCCATTGGCTCGGGGAACAGGCGCACGAGGTCGCCATTGCGCGCTTCGCAGACATTGGGAATGCCGGAATCGCGGCCGAGCTTGGCATGAGCCTCCAGATGCACGGCCTCGCCATGCACCGGCACCAGCACTTCGGGCTTCACCCAGGAATAGAGCTTGCGAAGCTCGTCTCGGCGCGGGTGCCCCGTGACATGAACCAGGCCGTCATTCTGGGTAATAACTTCCACGCCCTTGTCGATCAGCAGGTTCTGGATATCGATCACCTCACGCTCATTGCCCGGAATGGCCCAGGACGAGAAGATCATGCGGTCGCCCGCATTGAGGTCGATCACCGGGTGATCGCCCCGGGCGATGCGGGCAATGGCGGCACGGGCCTCACCCTGGCTGCCGGTGCAGATCAGCACGACCTTGTTGCGGGCGATGGTCTTGTAGGCGTCCTGGTCGAGCAGCGGCGGCAGGCCTTCAAGCATGCCGAGTTCCTTGGCAATGCCCATGATACGATGCAGTGACCGCCCCGACATCACCACCTGCCGGCCGGCCTTTTCGGCGGCACGGACGATGGAAATGACACGACCGACATTGGAGGCAAAGGTGGTCACCGCAACGCGGTTGGGCGCCTCGGCGATCATCGCCGCCAGATTAGCGGCGACGTCGGCTTCGCTTGGGCTTTCCCCATCCTTGAGCGCATTGGTCGAGTCACAGATCAGCGCCAGCGGCGTCGAGGTGTCCTCGCCGATCTTCTGCAAACGCGCCACGTCGGTCGGTGCATTGCCGACCGGGGTGGGATCGAGCTTCCAGTCGCCGGTATGCAGTACGCGCCCTATCGGGGTCGAGATCAGCAGCGCATTGGATTCGGGGATCGAGTGAGCGACATTGATCGATTCAATCGTGAACGGCCCCACCGTGAACGGCTTGCCCGGCCGCATGATGGTCACATCGACATTTTCGACAATGCCGTCCCCTGCCCGCTTCGCCGCCAGCATGGCTGCGGTGAAAGGCGTGCAGAAAACCGGCTTCTCGAAGCCCGGCCACAGGTCGAGCACCGCGCCGTAATGGTCTTCGTGGCTATGGGTAAGGATCAGGCCGAGCACATCGTCGGCGCGTTCCTCGAGAAATTCGGGATTGGCCATGATGAGCTCGATCCCTGGCAGGTCGGGCCCGCCAAAAGTCACGCCGCAATCGACCACGATCCACTTGCGCGAGCGCTCCGGCCCGAAGCCGTAGGCGCCCATATTCATGCCGATCTCGCCAACGCCGCCAAGCGGCACGAAGACGAGTTCATCCCTTTGGTTTTTGGCCATGGGTCAGTTCAGTCCTTTCAAGCGCAACGCCGGATCGATCATTGGTCGCCGGTCGCCTGCGCAGGTGTTGTGGTCAGCTTCGGGCGCTGGCCGTTGCCCCAAAATGCACGTCGCCCGCGGTAATCGCGATGCGACGGTTGTCGTCGGCGCGAACGATCAGGCGCCCGGCGTCGTCGATGGTTTCAAAAATCCCGCGCAGCACTTCGCCGTTCTGATTGACGGCGACCGGCGCGCCGATACCGGCGGCGGAGGCCCGCCAATGCGCCAGTACATCGCCAATGCCACGGCCGTCGTTCCAAAGGCCGAAGGTTTCGACCCACGCATCGCCCAGGGCCTCGAATACCATCTCGGCAGTCCGGGTCACGCCCAGATCCGCAAGGCTCGTGGCGGGATAAGGCAGGCCCTGCGGCGCGGCGACAACATTAACGCCAAAGCCGATCGCAATCGCATGGCGCCCGTCGGGCAGCTTGCTGGCTTCGAGCAATATGCCGGCCAGCTTGGCTCCATCGGCCAGCACGTCATTGGGCCATTTGAGCGCGATGCGCGAATTGCCACCCAACCCGTCCGCGCCATCGATGCCGATCTTCACCAGACCACCGGGCAAAATAGCCGACAATGCACGGTTGAGCGAAACGCCGGCAACGAAGCCCAGTGTTGCCACCAAGGTGGGATCGGCCTCGGGCACGATCAAGAGGGTCGCGGCGAGATTGCCGTGCGGGCTTTCCCACTGCCGGCCCCGGCGCCCCCTGCCCGCCGTCTGCTGCAGCGCAGCAAACCAGATGCCACCGGGATCGCCTGTCGCAGCGGCCTCGATGGCTTCGGAATTGGTGGAACCGATACTGTCATAGCCGCGCAGCCGGTATCCGGCCGCGCGTGCCATGGGCCCGAGGGCGAAACCCGTCACCTAGAACAGGCTTCCAGCAGCCGTATGGGCAAACGTGGCCAGCGGGCTGCCGACAGTGAAATAGTAGGTGACGAGCAGGAAGCCGCTCACCCCCATGATGATATTGAGCTCGGCGGGCACTGCATCGAACTTGGCCACCGGCTCATCGAAATACATGATCTTGATCACGCGCAGATAGTAGAAGGCGCTGATCGCCGAGGCCAGCACGCCAATCACCGCCAGCGCGTAGAGCTGCGCATCGATGGCCGCGAGGAAAGCGTGCCACTTGGCGAAGAAACCGGCCAGCGGCGGCATGCCGATCAGCGAGAACATGATGATCGCCATGATGGCGGCAACGAAGGGACGAGCCTGTGCGGCGCCGGCCAGATCGCTGATATTCTCGACATAGCCGGCCTCGGTGCGCAGCGACAGGATGCAGGCGAACAGCCCCACCGTCATGGTCACGTAGATGGCCATGTAGATCGCCACACCCTCTACGCCCACCTGGGTGCCCGAGGACAGACCGACCAGCGCGAAGCCGACATGGCCAATCGAGGAATAGGCAATCAGGCGCTTGATCGACTTCTGGCCGATCGCCGCAAAGGCCGCCAGCACCATGGACGCGATGGACAGGAAGATGACGATCTGCTGCCAGTCATGCGCAATGCCCTGGAACGTGTCCATCACCAGCCGCACCATCAGCGCCATGGCAGCAACCTTGGGCGCAGTGGCGAAGAACGCGGTAACCGGGGTCGGGGCGCCTTCATAGACGTCAGGCGTCCACATGTGGAACGGCACGGCGGAGATCTTGAAGGCAACGCCGGCCAAGAGGAACACCACGCCGAAGATCAGCCCGATCGAGCGACCCTCGCTGGCAATGGCCAGTACGATTTCCTGCAGGTTGGTATGGCCGGTAAAGCCATAGATCAGCGATGCGCCATAAAGCAGGATGCCCGAACTCAGCGCGCCCAGCACGAAATATTTGAGGCCCGCTTCGGTCGCCTTGCCGTCTTCGCGCTTGATGGCGGCCAGCACATAGAGCGACAGCGATTGCAGCTCGAGACCAACATAGAGGCTCATCAGATCATTGGCCGAAACCATGGCCATCATGCCCAGCGTCGCCAGGATGATCAGGATCGCATATTCGAACTTGTGCGTGCCGTTTTCCTCGGCGCGCGGCAGGGCCAGCAGCAGCGAGAAAGCCGAACCGCCCAGCACCAGCACCTTCATGAAGCGCGAGAAGCTGTCCCCGATGAAGACGCCATTGAACAGCACGCCCTCGGCCGGTGCGAACAGGATCAGCGCAGCAGTGGCCAGCAACAGCAGCACCGAAGCATAGGATACAAGGATCGAGCGCTCCTTGTTGATCGCCACGCCCACCATCAGCAGCACGACGGCACCCAATGCCAGGAGCATTTCCGGATAGGCGGGAGCCAGGCTCGCGAAATCGATAACGTCTGAGTTCACGGGACTCTCCTAGTGGGCAGCAGGCTCGGCCGCGGCCGGTTCAGCGGCGGCAACCGGTTCAGCATGGACAAGCGCCGCCTGCGCATCGGCCAGCGACACGGCCGGATCAAGGCCGAGCGTGGTGGCGTAGTGCGACACCAGATTGTCGACGGCCGCAGCCGTCGTATCCAGGATCGGCGCCGGATAGAAGCCGAACACGATGGTCAGCACGATCAGCGGATAGAGGATGACCTTCTCGCGCAGGTTGAGATCGAGGATCGCCTTGAGGCTGTCCCTGGTCAACGCGCCGAAGATGATCCGGCGATAGAGCCAGAGCGCATAACCGGCCGAGAAGATCACGCCAAAGGCGGCGCCGAAGGCCACCCAGGTATTGACCTGGAACACGCCGATCATGGTCAGGAATTCACCGACAAAGCCCGACGTGCCCGGCAGGCCGACATTGGCCATGGTGAAGACCATGAAGGCAAAGGCATAGCGCGGCATGCGCTCGACCAGGCCACCATAGGCATCGATATCGCGGGTATGCATG
>CBIGSA010000051.1:0-15228 GCA_966192215.1 uncultured Devosia sp.
GTGAAGAAGCATCTACCAACCAGAAGGAGAACCCAGATGGGTGACAGCATCACGATCCGAGCCAATGGCACCACCAATCCCGGTGTGGGCGCGTCCCGCCAATGCAAACCCTCCGATCGTCACCGAACCTGACCAGCGAGCAAAACTCCCGTCAGGCGCGGCTCACACAATGAGCTCAGAATGTTCAACCGCGTCATCGACTATTTCGACCATCTCTATTCGCCCACCGCTCTGGCCGAAAATCGCCAGCCGCCCATGGGCCTCCGTGCCTTCGTCAGCTATTTCATCGCCCAGTTCCGCGCGGCCTTTGCGATCCGCATCGTGCTGGTCGCCATCGGCTCGGTCGCCGATGCGCTGATGCCCGTCTTTGTCGGCCTCGTGGTCGGTATGCTGGCCACCACCAATCCTGGCGACATCTTCACCCAGCACGGCCAGACCTTTCTCTGGATGATCTTTGTCGTCGTGCTGGTCCGCCCGCTGACCTTCCTGCTCGACACCTTGATCCGTAATCACGGCATCGTCCCCAACCTGGTCGACCTCGTGCGCTGGCAGAGCCACTGGCACGTCATCCGCCAGAGCTGGACCTTCTTCCAGAACGACTTTGCCGGCCGCGTTGCCAACAAGATCATCCAGGCCGGCGAAGCCATCGAAATCGGGGTGAACCTCACCATCGACGCCGCCTGGTATGCGCTGGTCTTCGTGGTCGTGGCCATTGTCGTGCTGGCCGGGCTCGATCCAGTCCTGCTGGTACCGATTGGCGTATGGCTTTTGCTCTATGCGGTGCTCTTCACCATCACCATGCCGCTCATTGCCCGCTATTCCGAGGAACTTTCGGAGAGCAAATCGGTGATGACCGGCCGGATCGTGGATAGCTACACCAATATCCAGACCCTCAAGACCTTCTCCACCGGCGATCACGAAGACCGCTATGTGGCGGACTCCATCAACGATCACGCCATCAGCTTCCGCAAGCTGATGCGGGTCTTCACCTACATGTGGTCCACCTTGTTCCTGCTCAATGCGGGCCTTGTGGTCTCGGTCACCTGGCTGGCGCTGGCGGGCTGGAACGAAGGCGTGCTCACCGCTGCGGCAGTGGCCACGGCGATTCCCTTCGCCCTCCAGATCATGAACATGAGCGGCTGGATCCTAGAGATCGGCTCCAACATCTTCCGCCAGGTCGGCAATGTCAGGGACTCGATGGATACCATCGCCCAGCCCCTGACCATGCTCGACAAGCCGGAGGCCAGGCCGCTCGATGTGTCAAAGGGCGAGCTCACCTACGACAATGTCAGCTTCAACTACTGGCGCGGCAAGGAAGGTTCGGTCATCGATGCCTTCAACCTCACGGTCGCTCCGGGCGAGAAGATCGGCCTGGTCGGTCGCTCCGGTTCAGGCAAGTCGACGCTGGTGAACCTGGCCCTGCGCATGTTCGATGTGCAGGACGGTTCCATCCGGATCGACGGGCAGGATGTCCGCGATGTCACGCAGGAAAGCGTGCGGGCGGCCATAGGCCTTGTCAGCCAGGACACGTCCCTGCTGCATCGTTCGGTCCGCGAAAATCTCAAATACGGCCGCCAGTCGGCGACCGAGGAGGAGATGATCCGGGCCGCCGAGCAGGCCAAGGTTCATGATGTCATCATGGGCCTGGTCGATCCCAAGGGTAACAGGGGCTACGACGCCCATGTGGGCGAACGGGGCGTCAAGCTCTCGGGCGGCCAGCGCCAGCGCGTCGCCATCGCCCGCGTGCTGCTCAAGAACGCGCCGATCCTGGTGCTGGACGAAGCCACCTCGGCCCTCGACTCAGAGGTCGAGGCGGCCATCCAGGAACAGTTGACGACCTTGATGCAGGGCAAGACGGTGATCGCCATCGCACATCGCCTCTCCACCATCGCCGCCATGGATCGCCTGGTCGTGCTGGAAAAGGGAAAGATCGTGGAGGAGGGCACCCACGCCCAACTCCTCGCCTCCGGCGGCCACTATGCCCATCTCTGGGAACGCCAGTCCGGCGGGTTCCTCGACCTGGACGCGGCGGCGGAGTAAGCGCGGCCTTCCCTTCCCGCCGGGGAGGGAAGGCTCAGCCCGCAGCCCCGAAGATCTGGCGGCGATGCTGTTGCCAGCCCTTGTTCTCGCCCGCGATGTGCTCGAGTACCTTGTCCTCGCTCATCGGGCGGCCGAACAGGTATCCCTGCATCACCGTGCCGCCCAGCCCGAGCAGGGCGTCGAGCTGTTCCTCGGTTTCGATGCCCTCGAACACGCAGGAAATGCCCAGGTTCCGGCACAGATCGACCGTGGTCTTGATGATGGCGCGGCTGGTCGGGTCGTCGGTCACTTCGGCCACGAAACTGCGGTCCACCTTGATGCGGTCAAGCGGCAGCTTCTGCACATGAGTCAGGCTCGAATGTCCGGTGCCGAAGTCGTCGAGCGCGATGCGCGAGCCCAGCGCCAGCAGCGCCAGCAGGCCCTCATTGGCCTGCGCCAGGTCGCTCATGACGGCCGTCTCGGTGATTTCGAAGTCGATGCGACACGGCTTGCCGGCCTGTTCGACCAGGCGGGCAATCGCTTCCATGGCGGTGGTCGATCCCAGATCCTGCGCCGACAGGTTCACCGACAGGCGGAGCGGCTTGGGAAGCTTGGCCGAAACGGCCAGCGCCTGCCGCAGCACGGTCTGGGTGATCTTGGAGATCAAACCGGTCCGTTCGGCCAGCGGAATGAATTCGGCGGGCGAGACGTCGCCCAGGGCAGGGCTGCGCCAGCGCGCCAGCACTTCGTAGCCCGTGGTCCGGTTGAGCGCGATATCGAATTGCGGCTGGAACAGGATGTGGATTTCCCGATCGAGATCGGCGGTGTGCAGAGCATGCTCCATCCGCCGCACGCGACTCAGTTCTTCGGCATGGCGCTCGGTAAAGACCAGCGCATGCCCCCGCGCCTTGCGCTTGGCAAGCCAGGTCACGTAATCGGCCCGGTCGAACAGGCTGTCGGCCGTATCGCCCGGCTTCGATGCGGCAAAACCGGCCGAGGCCGAGAGGCGCACGGTGCCCAGCTTGAATTCGAACGAGGGGCGCATGGCCTCGGTCAGCTTGTCGCCGCAGGCCTGCATGGCGGCCTCGTCGTTCATCTCCGAAAGCACCAGTGCGAAATTGTTCGATCCGAGCCGCGCCACGAAAGTCGAGGGCCGGCGCAGCGCATTGATGCGATTGCCAACTTCCACCAGCACCTGGTCGCCGGTGATCTGGCCGAATATGTCGTTGACCGATTTGAAACTGTCGAGGTCCAGCCGGGCCACGGCAATCCGCCGGCCTTCGGCCTCGGCCTTTTCCAGCTCGGCCTGCAGGTGCCGCTCGAAGGAACGCCGGTTGGGCAGGCCGGTCAGGCTGTCCACATTTGCCAGCCGATGGTTCTCGTCCGACAGGTGCTGCGTTTCGGCCTGCCTGCGCTCCATTTCGGCGCGCGAGGCGACCAGGGCGCTGAAATCGCGGTAATTGTTGAGCAGCACCGTCATCAGCGCCACCACGACCAGCAGCAGGTTGATGGCCAGTGCCAGGAAAACCCAGTTACCGCTGGTTGTGAAAAACGCGGTGAAGGGAATGACGACGCAGAGCGCCACCATGGTCGCGGCGCCGCGCAGATGCATCAGGCAATAGACGCAGCCAATGCTGGTGATTGCCATGTAGAAGGCGACATGCGATTGCTGGAACGGTCCGCCATAGGGGTAAAGGCTCAGTGCCCACGTCGAGAAGCTTATGCCCAGCGCAGCAGCGACCCACACCGTGCTCGCCAGCAGCCGCCTTGCCCTGGCATAGCTCATAGGACCGCTTCGCGAGCGCCACCAGGTGACGACGCGGACGGCACAGGCCGCAGCCAGCAGGGCCGGCATGTAAAGCCGCAGCAGGTCTGGCGCTTCTCCATGGGTCGCGGCCAGCGCCAGCGAATTGACCAGCAAAATGCCATACATCAGGGGTACCTGCCGGCTGAAGGCAATGGCCTGTGCCTGCACCAGTTCCGGATTGTCCGGCACGGCGAAGTACCGCGCTACCCTTCTTATTGCCGACATGGCCGACGAGCCCCCTGCTCACCCGTCGAGGTTATGCGGGCAAACCCTAATACATGTGTAAACGGGACGCTCCGATTCCGGCATTTGCTGCAGAATCCGCACTTAACAACGATGCAATTGCAGCAAAATTCCGTAGGCTGACCCATTGGAACGTGCTGCGAGACCGGATAGAAACCCGCTGCAATCGATTGCATCGGGCGACTATTGCATCGGTATCCACCTGACCCGGCGCCGTCGCACCCGCCGCGAGGAGACGACCATGGCCATGCCAGCCACCTATTCCGCCCTTGATCTCAAAGGCACTTTTGCCCTGTCCTCGCCCATGCGGGATATCGCGGCGCCTATCTCCCTGCCGGGCGATGTTCACACCGCCTTGCTGGCCGCCAACATCATCCCCGATCCCTATTTCGGCGAAAACGAAAAGACGGTGATGTGGGTCAACGAGACCGCCTGGTCGGTCGAGCGCAGCTTCACCGCCAGTGCCACCGATATCGATGGCTACCTGACGCTGACCCTCGCGGAAGTGGATTGCATCGCCACGATCCGGCTCAACGGTGAAGTCGTCGCCGAAACGCAGAACAGCTTCATCCGCAACGACATCGACGTCACGGACAAGGTCCGCGTGGGCGACAACACGCTGCGTATCGATTTTGCCATCGCCCCCGATGTCGCCAAGGCCCGCGCCGACGCGCATCCCTTCCCGATCCCCTTCACGTACAACTACCAGACCAACGGATTGAAGGGCATCCACATGAACTTCATCCGCAAGGCGGCCTGCCATGCCGGCTGGGACTGGGGCATCTGCCTGATGCCGATTGGCGTCTATGGCACGATGAGTCTGCGCAAGTCGCGCCTGGCCCGGCAGGAGAGCGTGCAGGTCGATCAGGCCCATGGCAGCAATTCGGTCGAACTGTCGATAAAGACTCGCCTTTTCGCCTTCGCGCATGGTGAGGTGGAACTTGAACACAGCATCGATGGCCAGGTGATCACCGACAAGGTGGTGGTGCAGAAGGGCGAGAACGTCTTCACCCACAATGTCACCATCCACGATCCGAATTTGTGGTGGCCAGCGGGGCAGGGCGCCCAGCCTCTCTATGACCTAGTGACCAATCTCGAAGGCGAAGTCACCTCCCGCAAGATTGGCCTGCGCAAACTCGAATGGGTCATCGAGCCCGACGAGATCGATCACACCTTCAAATGCCGCATCAATGACCGCGACATCACGATGATGGGCGCCAACTGGATTCCGGCCGACGCCATCCCCTCGCGCATCACGCCCTCGGTCATCCGCGATCTGCTCGACAGCGCCAAGGCCGCCAATATGAACATGCTGCGCATCTGGGGCGGCGGCCAGTATGAGCCGGACTACTTCTACGAGCTCTGCGACGAGCTCGGCATCCTGCTCTGGCACGATTTCATGTTCTCCTGCATGAGCTATCCCTCCGATCGCCCCTTCCTCGAGAATGTCCGCACCGAGATCACCCAGCAGGTGCGCCGGCTCAGCCACCACGCCTCGATTGCCCTGTGGTGTGGTGACAACGAGGTTATCGGTTCTCTCAACTGGTATCCCGAAACGCGCGCCGACAAGGAGCGCTACATCGCCAATTACGACCGTCTCAATTCCATGCTGCATGCCATCGTCGAGGACGAGGACCCGGCCCGCCGCTTCTGGCCGTCCTCGCCTTCGCTGGGCTACATGGATTTTTCCGACGGCTGGCATTCGGACACGCGCGGCGACCTGCATTACTGGGACGTCTGGCACTCCGCCAAGAGCTTCGATGCTTACCGCACGGTCAATCCGCGCTTCGCCTCCGAATTCGGCTTCCAGTCCTTCACCTCGATGAATGTCATCGAGAGTTTCACCGAGGAAAAGGATCGCAATCCATCCTCCCCGGTCATGGAAAACCACCAGCGCAACAATGGCGGCAATGCGCGCATCCTCGAAACCATGACGCGCTATTTCCGCTTCCCGCGCGACTTCGACCAGATGGTGTTTTTGAGCCAGATCCAGCAGGGTCTCGCCATCAAGACGGCCATCGAATACTGGCGCTCCACCAAGCCGCGCTGCATGGGGACGCTATTCTGGCAGATCAACGACATCTGGCCTGTGGCGAGCTGGTCCAGCCTCGATTACGGCGGGCAATGGAAGCTGCTGCAATATATGGCCAAGCGCTTCTTCCTGCCGGTCAATGTCGTCGCCGTGCCCAGCCTGGACAATGCCGAAATCAGCTTCCGCGGCATCAACGATACCGGCAAGCCGGTGACCGTCGCCCTCGAAGTCCGCGCCGTGAAGGTTGGCGGCGGCGACCGCGTCGTCTTCTCCGGCAATTCCGCCATTGGCCCAGACGCCGCCATTTCCATAAGTACGCTCCAGGCCGCCGATCTCGCCGGCGACGAATTCCTCTTCTTCTCCTGGCGAGATTCCGCCGGCAAGCTGCTGGGCGAAAACGACTATTTCCCCAAGCCCTACAAGGCCTACGAACTGGTCGAGCCCAAGGTCCGTGCCGCCTGGTCCGATGTGGATGGCAACTTCGTTCTGACCCTCACCAGCGATAAGCCGGCCCTCTTCGTCACCGCCACCGTCGATAGCCCCGGCTATTTCTCCGACAACGCCGTGACCCTCCTGCCGGGCCGCCAGACCGAGCTGACCTTCACCCCGCGCCATGGCGCCAAGCCATCGCCGACCGAATTGGTGCAATCGCTCAAGGTCCGTAACCTGCGCGATACCTTCTAAGGCAGGGACGCCTTCTAACCTCCCCCTGACAGGGGAGGTTAAAAGGGGGTATTGCCCCAAGCTTCCATACAAGTTCTCATTGACACCGCGCCTGCCATCCCGCAACGCTGGCGAACCCCTGCCGCGCTTTCCCGCGCGGCCGTTTCGGACCCGCCATGTCGACTATTGCTGCGCCCCTCGGGGACCGTCGTCTCCTGGGCATCGGGCTCGCGCTCGCCGCCTATTTCATGTTCACCGGCATAGACAGCTCGGCCAAGTGGCTCGCTCTGGGCGGCATTCCGGCCCTGCAGATAGTCTTCCTGCGCTATGCTTTGCATCTGATCCTGGTGCTCGGCATCAACCTGCCGCGCCATGGCACCGGCCTCGTCCGCACCGCCAGCTTCAGGATGCAGGCTCTGCGCGCCGCGATGCTGCTCGGCGCCACGACCGGCAATTTCATGGCCGTGCGCTACCTGCCGCTCACCGTCACCGGGGCCATCGCCTTCACCATGCCGCTCTTCCTCTGCGCGCTGTCGGTGCCGCTGCTGGGGGAACAGGTCGGCTGGCGCCGCTGGACGGCTATCGGCGTCGGTTTCGTCGGCATCCTGGTCATCGTCCGCCCTGGCACCGAAGCCTTCCACCCGGCGGCCCTGCTATGCCTCGCCGCCGCGGTTTTTTCCGCCTTCTATTTCCTGCTCACCCGTCGCATGGCGGCGCACGATTCTGCCGCCACCCAGCAATTCTATGTCGGCTTTTTCGCCACGGTCCTTCTCGCGCCCGTCGCCATTCCATTCTGGGTGTGGCCGTCAGAGCCTTCGGTGTGGATCGCCTTTTTCACCGTGGGTCTTTTCGGCTTTGTCGGCCACCAGCTCATCACCGTCGCCCACGGCTTCGCCCCTGCCTCGGTGCTGGCGCCCTTTTCCTATCTCCAGATCATCTTCATGGCCGCCTCGAGCTGGGTCATCTTCAACCAGCCGCCTGATATCTGGCTTTATCTCGGCGCGCCCATCGTCATCGCCAGCGGCCTCTACATCTGGCTGCGCGAGCGCGCTTTGCACAAGGCGGCGACATCTGTGGACGAAAGCGCGGAGCGCTAGGCCACCTCCTTGATCGGCGCCTTCTTCTCCGCTTCGCCCTGCGTGATCAACCGCGCGCTGCGCTGGCCGCTGAGATAGATCCACAGCCAGCTCAGCGCCACGAAGAGCCGGTTCTTGGTGTCGATCAGGAAGTAGATATGCGCCAGCCCCCAGGCCCACCAGGCGATCCAGCCCTTGAGCTGGATCCAGCCGAAATCGATCACTGCCGCGCGCTTGCCGATGGTGGCGAGATCGCCCGCATGTTTGTAGCGGAACGGCTTTGGCGTCGTATCCCCGGCCAGCCGCGCCCGGATCACCCGCGCCGCATGCTTGCCGCCCTGCTTGGCCCCGTCGCCCACACCGGGCACCGGCTTGCCATCCGGCATGGTGATCGTCGCCGTATCGCCCACGACGAATATATCGGGGTGTCCCGGAACCGTCAGGTCCGCCTCGACCTTGACGCGGCCCGCCCGGTCCGGCTCGACACCCAGCCATTTCGCCGCCGGCGAAGCCTGTACACCAGCCGCCCAGATGACGGTCGCCGCATCCAGCCTCTTGCCGCCATAAACCACGCCCGCCTCGTCCACCGTGCTGACCGCCTCGCCCAGTTCCACCGTCACGCCGAGATCGCGCAACGCCTTGAGAGCATAATCCGATAGGTCCGGCTTGAAATTGGCCAGCACGCGCTGCCCGCCTTCGATCAGCACTACCCGGGCCTCGCCGGGTAGAATGCTGCGGAATTCGCCCTTGAGCGTCTCCCGCGCCAATTCGATAATAGCCCCGGCCAGTTCCACCCCGGTCGGTCCAGCCCCGATGATTACGAAGGTCAGCAGCGCCCGCCGCTTGTCCGGGTCGCTCTCGCGCTCGGCCGCTTCGAAGGCCAGCAGCAGCTTTCGCCGGATGGTCGTCGCGTCTTCCAGCGTCTTCAGGCCCGGCGCGAATTTCTCCCAGTCGTCATGCCCGAAATAGGCATGCCGCGCCCCGGTCGCGAGGATCAGGCTGTCATAGGGAACCCTGGTGCCATCTTCCAGCACCACCGCCTTGCCGTCAGCGTCCACGCCGGTCACCGTCGCGAGCAGGGTCGTGACCTCACCCCGCTTGCGCAGGATATGGCGAATGGGCCAGGCGATTTCCGAAGTACCGAGCGAAGCCGTCGCCACCTGGTAGAGCAGGGGTTGGAACAGGTGGTGGTTGCGCCGGTCGATCAGCGTCACATCCACATCGGCTCCTTCCAGCGCCTGCACTGCCGCAAGCCCGCCGAAGCCGCTGCCGACGATGACCACTTTGTGCCGTGTCATGCCAAACCTCCGTGTTGCCCTTTATATGGGCGCCGGAAGCCTGGCCCGCATCTTCCTTGGGCGCAAGGCTGCTAGGCAGTGGCGTTGCGCCAGCGCTGCGCATAGGCGTCGAAGCCGGGCACATCGAGCGGCGCAATCGGCGCCCCCGCCGCAGCATGCCCTTCGCCCGCGCCAAACAGCATGCTGGCTCCCAGGCTCGTCCCCGTCGCATCGCCCGACGCACTGACCTTCACGCCCGTCAGTCGCGCCAGCGCCTGCCCGAACAGTGCATTCCGCGCCAGCGGACCCTCGATGATGATCTCGCGGCCCATCCCGCACAGGTCCAGGCATGCCCGCGTCATCAGCGCCAGATAGAACGACGCCGCCGCGGTTCGCTCGGCGGCTGTGGCAGGCTCCCGCGTCCAGTGCCCTTTTGCGCTGGGGAAGGGACCCACCCCCGGCATGAAACTCGGCTGCACACGAATATCATCCGCGATCACCCGCGCGATATCGTCGGCGCCGGGCGTCACGATTTCGGGCACCAGCAGGTCGAATTCTCGCCCGCCCATGAAGCGCGCCGTCGGTACAGCCCGCCCGAAGGCGTCGACATTGGCGAGGCTGTCCCGCGCCGGGTCGAGCCGCCCCGTATTGCCACCCACCGTCATGGCGATGGCCCAGGTGCCGGTGGACAGGATGGTGAACGGCGCCTCATGCGCCCCCAGATGGGGCAGCAGCGAGGCATTGGAGTCGTGGATGCCGCAGGTCACCGGCGTATCGGCTCTGAGCCCGGTCGCTGCCGCCACCGCGGGCAGGATCGTGCCCAGTACTGAAGCCGCCGGCCGCACCGGCGGAAACAGCCCTGCCCAGCCCTGCGCCGCCACCATGGCGGAAAAATCGCCGCGCTCTGGCGCCCATAGGTCCGTGTGACAGCCCAGCGACGTCACTTCGCTCGCCATCACCCCGGTCAGCCGCCATGCCCAATATTGCGGATAGGTCAGGATTGCCGTGACGCGCGCAAAGTCGGCCGCATGCGCCCGCGATTGCCAGAAGATCTGTGCTCCCAGGTTGAGCCCGTTGGGCAGGCGTGGCGACAGGCTCTCCGCAAAGTCCGGCCGCACGGCGGCATAGGCCGCTGCCGCTTCCTCCGGCCCGTTATGCTCATAGTCGAGCACCGGCATGGCCAGCGTATCGTCAGCCAGCAGCGCCGCCGTCGCGCCATGCGTGGTGATGGAAATCCCATCCACCCCATGCTCGGCCTGCAGGTCCTTGAGGCTCTCGACGATGAAGCCCCACAGCATGTCCACGTCCGCATGCGGATAGGGTCCGTCGCGCCGCACCGCATTGGGCGTGCTGCGCGCTGCCACCTGTTGCCGTGTCGTGGCGTCGATCAGCACCACCTTGGCATTGGTCTTGCCGATATCGATGACGGCAATGGAGCGGGGCAGTTGCATGGCGGGGCACTCGAAATCGCGTTGCAGCGCCAATACTGGAAATCCCGTCGCCGCGCCACCGCTAACATGTTAGCCGGGGCCGGTCCGCCTATTTGACGACCAGCACCGGAATAGTGGCCCGGGCCAGCACTTCCGCAGCCTGGCTGCCAAGCAGCAACCGGCCCAGGCCACGGCGGCCATGCGACCCCATGACGATCAGGTCCGCGCCCTTCTGCTCGGCCGTATGTACGATGGCATCGGCCGCAAGGCTCGATGCCACATGGATTTTCTCGATTCCCTGGCCTGCGGCCAGTTCTTCCGCCTCGGCCAGCGTGGTCCGGGCGGACTGCGCCTTGACCTTTTCCAGCTCCTCGATGATCTCGCCGGTATTGATCGCCATCATTTCCGCGCCGGGCGCGATGATGACCGATGGCTCCGTGGCGGTCACGACAAACAGCTTGGCCTTGTTTTCCTTGGCCAGTGCCAGCGCGTGGCGCAGCGCCTTGTTGGCCAGTTCCGATCCGTCAATGCCGACAACAATGCGTGTGTACATGGGTGATGTCCTTTCGCTCTGCCTGCTAGCCTAGGCCTCCGGCCGGCCCCGTCATTGATCCAGATCATGCAGGCGCAAAGGATCAATGCCCAGTCTCTGGCGCTGTTCCCTCAGAATAAATGCAAATTTTACTATGCAAATGGCGAATAATATTCGTTGGACTGATTTGTATGTCAGGGCTAGCGTGGCAATGAGCCCTGAGACGCTCACTCCTCCCGCTCATTGGAAACAGCGCCTCCTGCGGCCCCGTCGCCAGAGGAAGGGTGTTCCGGATGAACGAGCTGAGCATTCTCGACTCTCTGCTGATTGCATTTTCGATTGCCGCTACCTGGCGCGCCTATAACGCTGTCCATCCTCCGGCCGCCCGGGCGGAGCCGCTGGCGCAACAGCCGTCACAACCCGGCAGTGGTCCCGCGCCAGGCCCGGCATCGGGTCCGGATGGAGAGGCCTCCCTCAGCCAGACGCTCAAGCGCATCGCCGCCGCCTGCCGCTATACCAGCATCGACACGTTCACCGACGGCGCCCGGCACGTCTATGAAATGGTGGTCGGGGCCTTTGCCGCCGGAGATATGGCTCCCTGTGCCGACCTGCTGTCGCCGGCGCTGCGCGAAAGCTTCACCGCAACCATTGCCGAACGTGTCGCCCGGGGTGAGACTGTCGAAACCATGTTCATTGGCTTTCGCAGCGTGACCATCGAGGATGCTGGCCGCGACCAAGGCTATGCCTGGATCGACATGCGCTTCGTTGCGGAACTGGTTTCGGTCACCCGTGGCCGCGACGGGCAAGTCATCTCCGGCTGCGCCGATCGCGTGGCGGTCACCTCGGAAGTCTGGACTTTCGAGCGCGACCTGCGCGCTGGCGGGCAGGCATGGCTTCTGGTGGCAACTGACGACGATGCGTGACAGCCCGCCCCATTTCGCCCTCAAGCGCATCTACGAGCCGCCGGATGACGGCGACGGCAAGCGCATATTGGTCGACCGCCTCTGGCCGCGTGGCGTGACCAAGGCCGAGGCTGAGGTCGACCAATGGTTCAAGGATGTCGCGCCCAGCCCCGAACTGCGAAAGTGGTTCGGCCACGATCCGGCCCGCTGGGACGAATTCCGCCGCCGTTATGGCGCCGAACTTGCGGCCGATACTGAAGCGGTGGACCAGTTGCGGCGACTGCACGGCAAGGTGACCCTGCTTTATGCCGCCCGTGACGCGCAGCACAATCACGCCCTGGTTCTGCTCGATTTCCTGCAATCGTCCCGAAAGGCCTGAAATGACCCTGCCACACAGCCCTGCCTGCGACCTGCTGGGGAGCAAGATCCCCCTCGTTCTGGCGGGCATGGGCGGTGTTGCCCGGTCCGAGCTGGTCGCGGCCGTCACCGGGGCAGGGGGCTTCGGCTTCCTTGGCATGGTGCGCGAGCCGCCCGAACTCATCGCGCGCGAAGTCGCCCGCCTGCGCGAAATGGGCCATAGCCGCTTCGGCGTGAACATCATTCCGGCGTCGACCGATCCGGCTCTGCTGGACAGGCAGGTCTCTACCCTCATCGACCTGGCCGTGCCTGTTGTCTGCACCTTCTGGACGCTGGACGAGCAGGTGACCAGGCGCTTGCGCGACGCCGGCATCATGGTCGTGCACCAGGTCGGCTCGGTCGACGAGGCCATCGAGGCGGCACGATCGGGCGTCGAGATCATCATCGCCCAGGGCCGCGAGGCCGGCGGCCATGTGCGGGGCATCCGCCCGATCAGAGACCTGCTCCCCGAAGTGGTGGAAGCGGTCAATATTCCCGTCCTCGCCGCCGGCGGCATGGCAACAGGGGGCGACCTTGTCACGGCCATGGCTCTCGGCGCCTCGGGTATCGTGCTGGGCACCGCCCTCATGGCGACCGAGGAATCCTTCGCCCATGCCTATCACAAGCAGCGCCTGCTGGTGGCCGAGGCCGACGATACGGTGCTGACCAGCAGCTTCCATGTCAATTGGCCGCCAAATGCTCCCGTGCGCGTGCTCAAGAGCGCCGTCACCAGCGGCGCCCGCGGCGACCCCCACGCGTCCGGCCGCACCGTCATCGGTGACGAGGAAGGCCGCCCGATCTATCTTTTCAGCACGGATTCGCCTTTGCGCTCCATGACCGGGGATTTCGAATCCATGGCCCTTTATGCCGGCACCGGAATCGGTCGCATTACGACGATTACCCGCGCTGCCGACCGGCTGGCGCAAATCATCGCCGAGGCTGAAGACCTGCTCGCCATCGATCTCGGAACCGATGAGGACCAGGACGTCGAACCGGCTTCCTCCGTCTGCTATGCCGGTGAAATGAGCGGCGCCTATATGGGCGAGGACGATCTGGCCGACGACTTCTGGCTGCTGGCAGCCCAGTTACAGTCTGCCCTGCGCACCGCCCTGGCCCAGGGCGCCGACCGCTCTGCTTCCGGCCAGCCGCCCTTTGCAGACAGCGCCGCGCCGCTGGCGGGCTGGGCCCTGCGCATACGCCAGCTTGCCGCCAGCGAGAGCAAGGGCGCCCCGGCTGCTCATCCGGTCATTTCCAATAAGCTGCCGGCCCAGGCCCTGCTGCTGCAGGCGCTCGGCGCGCTGGTCCCGCGCATTTCCCGCCCTGGCCTGCGCGATCGCCTGGTCCGGCTGCGGCTCTTCCTCGAGGCTCGGGCGTAAGCTCCGAGGGTGGTCTGGCGCCTCCCTCCCCTTGATGAGGAGGGATCGACGGTGGGGTGACGGGGAGCCATGGAAGGCCGAAGCCCTTCCCAAAAAGGCGCAGGCCCCTACGGTGCGCTTGCCCGGAATCCGCGCCGCATGAGATCGATGAGTCCGGTTTCGGCGCGGCTCGAATAGACCATATGCACCGAATAGGAGAATTCGGGTGCATCCGCCACCCGATGCAGCCGCCCGTTTTCGAGATAGGGCCGCGCTGCGCTCAGCCGGAAATAACCCGCCCCGCCAACCCGCGTCAGGTAGAGCAGCGCCAGCGGCCCATGCGAGATCACCACGCCCGGGCTCGATAGTTCGGGAAAGGCCGCCTGGTGGCTGGCCTGGAACGATGGACCCCAGTCGATCTGCACATAGTCTTCCGGCGCGCCGCGCGTGCCATCTTCGCTGGTGGTCACCATCACCAGCTTTTCCTCGGTCAGCAGTTCCACCACGGTGTTGCCGCCCTGTGGTGGCGGATCATAGAGCACCGCCATGTCCAGCGCCCCGCTATGCACCGCCTCCAGCAGGCGCGAGGGCGTATCGACCTCGGCGCGCAGCGCGATGTCGGGCGCCTCATGCTTCATCCACACCAGCCAGTCGGCCAGCGTGGGGTTCCACAGGCTGATCTCGGCGCCGACGCTGGCAATGTCGACGCGCCCCTGCGGCAGGCCCACCTGCTGCCGCGCCCGGTCCCACACCTGCACCAGCGTCCGCGCATGGCGCACGAAGCGCTCCCCGGCCGGCGTCAGCCGGGCGCCGGACTTGTTGCGGATGAAAAGACGCCGCCCGAGCTGCTCTTCGAGCGCGTGAACCCGCGCGCTGACCGCGGTTTGTGTTACGTTCAAACGCCCCGCTGCGGCAACAAAACTGCCCGTCTCGGCGATCTCGAGAAACGTCTTTGCCAGCGCGATGTCCATCTTGCGGATATACCAATTCTGGTGGTGTCATCGGACAATATCATTCATTTGACTGCTGTAAATCCGGCTGTCAACACTCCGTTCGATTGCGAAACATCGACCTGGACCCCTGCGACGGTCGTGCGCTTGGCGTATGGCCGGCAATCGCTATTGTTGCATTGAGTGGGCGGCCATCGGCCGAATAGAGGAGAATACCCCATGAAGCTCGAAACGCTGGCGCTGCATCACGGCTATACCGCCGAGGCAACGACGAAGGCGGCCGCCGTGCCGATCTACCAGACCACGTCCTACACTTTCGACGACACCCAGCATGGCGCCGACCTGTTCAACCTGGCCGTGCCCGGCAATATCTATACCCGCATCATGAACCCCACCACGGCGGTTCTCGAACAGCGCGTGGCCGAGATGGAAGGCGGCATTGGTGGCCTCTGTGTCGCTTCCGGCATGGCCGCGATCACCTATGCCATCGAGGCCATCACCGAGGCCGGCGACAACATCGTCTCCATCAGCCAGCTCTATGGCGGC
>CBIGSA010000052.1:0-14946 GCA_966192215.1 uncultured Devosia sp.
GACGAGGTCGACATCGTCGCCCTGGGCAATAGCGGCCCTGCCATCCGCCAGATACGCGGCCGCCGCATCGCCATGATTTTCCAGGAGCCGATGACCAGTCTGTCACCGGTCCACACCATCGGGCACCAGATCGTCGAAACCATCCTGCTGCACGAAAAGATCAGCAGGGAGGGGGCCCGCAAGCGCGCTGCCGCCTTGCTGGATCGCGTGCGCATCCCCAATCCCGAAGCGGCACTCGACCGCTATTCCTTCGAATTTTCCGGCGGCATGCGCCAGCGCGCGATGATCGCCATGGCCCTGTCCTGCAACCCGGAAATCCTCATAGCCGATGAGCCCACCACGGCGCTTGACGTCACTACCCAGGCCGAAATCCTGTCGCTGATCCGCGAACTGCAGCGCGACCGCGGCATGGCCGTGCTGTTCATCACTCACGACATGGGCGTCGTCGCCCAGATCGCCGATCGCGTCATGGTCATGTTCCGTGGAGAAAAGGTCGAGGAAGCCAATGTCTTCGACCTCTTTGCCCGTCCACAGCAAGCCTATACCCGCGCCTTGCTCGGCTCGGTGCTCAAGCTCGAAACCCCGGCGCCCCGTCCGGTCCGGCCCACGGCCGAAACACCCATCGCCCAGATCAATGACCTGGCTTTGCATTTTCCGCTCAATCCCGGCTTCTTCGGCCGCCCCACCGCCTATCTCAAGGCCATCGACGGCGTCAGCCTCACCATCAACGAGGGCGAAACAGTCGGCGTCGTCGGCGAGTCCGGTTCCGGCAAGACCACGCTCGGTCGTACCCTGCTGCGCGTCTATACGCCCACCGACGGCCAGGTGAACTACCGCCGCGGCGATGGCACCACGGTCGATATCGCCTCGCTCGGCAAGGCCGGCATGAAGTCGCTCTACGGCGAAGTGCGGATGATCTTTCAGGACC
The DNA here is from genome assembly GCA_966192215.1 of uncultured Devosia sp. Taxonomy (GTDB): domain Bacteria; phylum Pseudomonadota; class Alphaproteobacteria; order Rhizobiales; family Devosiaceae; genus Devosia. The sequence goes on from CBIGSA010000052.1 coordinate 929, forward strand.
CCCATTCCTCGCTCAATCCGCGCATGACGATCTACCAGATCATCTCCGAGCCGCTGCGCACCAATACCGACATGTCCGAGCACCAGATGATGGACCGGGTGCAGGAACTGCTTACCCGCGTCGGCCTGCCCGCCGACATTGGCGATCGCTATCCGCACGCCTTCTCCGGCGGCCAGCGCCAGCGCATTTCCATCGCCCGCGCCATCGCCGTGCGCCCGCGTCTCATCATCGCCGACGAACCCACCTCGGCGCTCGACGTCTCGCTGCGACACCAGGTGCTCGACTTGATGCGCGACCTGCAATCCGAATTCGGCCTTTCCTACCTCTTCATCTCGCACGACATTTCAGTCATCCGCTATTTCTGCGACCGGGTCGCGGTGATGAAGAACGGCAAGATTGTCGAGATCGGCGACGTAGCGCAGATTTGCGAGCACCCGCGGCACGACTATACCAAGACCCTGATCAGCGCCGTGCCACGCCCCGATCCACGCCTGCGCGCCGACGCTCCTGCCTGAGGACTGCTGTTATGCCCCAAATCCTGCTGACCGGCGCTTCGGGACGGCTCGGGACCCATCTGCGCCACTGGTTCACCGCGCGGGGCAGGGCGTTCCTTGCCACCGATATCATCCCGTCTCCCGATGGCGCTCGGGTGGAAATTGCCGACCTGGCCGACCGCAACTCGGTTGACCGCCTGATGGCGCAGGATATCTCCGCCGTCATCCATTTTGGCGGCATGTCCAAGGAGGCCGGCTGGGACACAATTCTCCATGCCAACATTGTGGGCAGCTACAATATCTTTGAATCCGCCCGCAAGGCCGGGGTCACGCGCGTCATTTTCGCCTCGTCCTACCACGCGCAGGGCATGTATCCGACCGAGGAAACCCCTATCACCGTGGCCGATGCCTTCCGCCCGGATTCCCTCTACGGCGTCTCCAAGGCCTTTGGCGAGACGCTGAGCCGGTTCTATTTCGACAAATTCGGCATCGAATGCCTGGCCCTCCGCATCTGCACTGCCGGCCAGCCCGGCACCACCCGCGAAGCTCGCCTCTGGTTCAGCCGTGACGACATGGCAAGCCTCGTCGACCACGCCCTGGACATGCCCAAACTGGGCCACCGCACCCTGTTCGGCATCTCCGACAACCCCAACGCCTTCTGCCTCAATCCCCCCGACCCCGATTTCGGCTGGGTCCCGGCACACGGCTCATTGGAACTCGGCACCCCCGACCCACACGCCCCACTGGACCCCACCGATCGCCGCAACCAGCTCGTTGGTGGCATCTTCACGCAGTGGGGCCATTTTGACGATGGCGAGCAGCGCTAAGCGCACATGGCATGCACGGAGGGCCGGCTATGTGCCCCGACTTGTATTCAGGCCCACAAAGGAGCAACCTCACGGACGTTATTCCTTGGGGGGTGGAATTGGGGTTCTATGATTATCTGCTGCTCGGCGGCGCGGCTGCAGCATTGCTCTTTGGTGCCCTCAGGTTCCCGCGCCTCATTTCTTACCTGATATTGGTGATCGTGGCTGCGCTGCCCGTTTACAATCTGTCGGCAAAGTATGGGCTTACCATGCTGACAGGACCGTTGATGGTCGCCATTTTCTTCGCGATTTTCGCCGGACTGTACTGGCTGGGTGGCAAATTCGCGGTGGCGCGGTCAGGTCGGGCACCGGAAAATCGCGACTAGGCTCTCTTGCACTGGGGCTGATCCGCTCAGAACGGCCGCTGCCTGTCTATTCCCGCTCCTTCTTGAGGATCTGAATGATCGATCCGACGCAGGCAACCGCCGCCAGCAGGAAGAACACCCAGTTCATGATATTGAGCGCGGTGCCCGGAGCCTCGTCGGCTGGGCCGAAGATCGAATAGGCGAGATACAAGGCCACGACACCGCTGATAGCCGCGACAAGCTTTGGATTGTTCATCGTCCCCTCCCGTTTGACGACGAGGAAACCACACGCGGTGCATATCGGCAATCGGAAGGAAGCCTTGCCCTTTTGCCCTATGAGCTCCGAGTGCGGTCTCAAATGTAGATCCTGAGCAGGGCGGAGGTGAAAAGCGCGCTGACAATCTCGGCCACCCGCATACCGGCAATGCGAAGGTCGCTCGGCGCAACGCCATGCGGATATTGTTCGAGTTGGTGTCCGCCGCTGTATGTTACAGGCGCCGTACCATTTCCATGAGCTCGTCCCGATCACCCTCCACGCCCTCGGCAAGGCGGGCCGCTGCGACGAATGGCGACCAATTCATAACATCGCCGCGAGACGTCAGTCCGCGCGCCTCACAGGCGAAGAGATAGGCTTCGGCCAACGCCGGGACTCGCGGTTTCATCAGCACGTAGCTGCGGCAGATATCGGCCTCGGGTGACCCGGAACAGGCATCGAGCCAGTCGACCACCATTGCCTGCTGGAGGGAGCCAAGGATGTTCCACGGATGGAAATCGCCGTGACAGAGCCGGTCACCCTCGGGACGGACCAGTAACGCCTCCAGTAGCCGCTTGCGCTCCGCGTCGCCCAGTCCGGGCGCTCGGCTGATATTGGCCGAGAGTCGTGCTCCAAGGCTTGTCTGCCAGGTTCCCTTCTGGCGGAGGATACGGGCGTGCAATTCGGCCATGGCGTCGAGATAGTCTGGCACCAGCTCAGCCTGCCGCAACATGGCGGCGCCGAAGGACTCGCCCGGCGCCATGGTCATCAGCACGCCCCAGCGGTCGCCGATCTGGGTTACGCCTAGCGGCGTCGGTGCCGGCAAGCCAAGCGCCTCGACGATGGCGAGATTGGCGGCTTCGCGAAATGCGGCCACCTTGGAGGCGCCCGGCCGGCTGAGCTTGAGAACATGATCGCCCCGCCGATAGACCTCTGCCTCCTTGCCGCTGCCGAGTAGGTCTCCGTATTCAGCAGTCATCGACAATGCACTCCACGCCCGCGCAGGTCATGTAGGTGCCTTTCGCGGTTAGCGTAGGATACGCTTGCCCGTGTCGATGTCGAACAGGTGCAGCAGGCTGCTGTCGAAGGAAATGCCGATCCGCTCACCTGGGCTGGCGCTTATCCGCTCCCGGAATACACCAACAAGATCCTGCCCGCCCAGGCTAAGGGTCACCTGGGTCTCCGAACCCGTCGGCTCGATGACCACAACTTCCGCCGCGGTCCCGGCAGGATCGAGGCGCAAATGCTCAGGACGCACGCCAAGCGTGATCGGACCATCCTTCACGTCGGGTGGCACGGCTCCCAGGTCGATACTTGTGCCGTCGGCAAAGCGGAACGTGGATCCTGCTATCGAACCGCGGATAATATTCATTGCCGGAGAACCGATGAAGCCTGCGACGAACAGGTTGGCCGGGTTGTCGTAGAGCTCCAGGGGCGTCCCGATCTGTTCGATATTGCCCGAATGCATGACCACAATGCGGTCGGCCATGGTCATGGCTTCGATCTGGTCATGGGTGACATAGACCGTCGTGGTCTTGAGGCGTTGGTGATTGAGCTTGATTTCGCTGCGCATCTGCACCCGTAGCTTGGCGTCCAGATTGCTCAGCGGTTCATCGAACAGGAAGACCCGGGGATTGCGCACGATGGCTCGGCCCATGGCGACGCGCTGCCTCTGTCCGCCGGACAGGTGGCGCGGATAGCGTTCCAGGTAGGTGTCTAGGCCCAGGATAACCGCGGCATTGGCCACACGGCGCTTGATTTCATCTTTCGGCACATGGGCGAGACGCAGCGAGAAGGCCATGTTCTCTTCCACCGTCATATGCGGGTAAAGCGCGTAGGACTGGAAGACCATGGCGATGTCGCGATCCTTGGGCGCGAGGTCGTTGACCACGGTTCCGGCAATTTCGATCTCTCCGCCGGTAATGTCTTCGAGGCCGGCGATCATGCGCAGCAAGGTGGATTTGCCGCAGCCGGACGGTCCGACCAGGATGACGAATTCGCCGTCGGCAATATCTATGGATACCCCATGCAGGACTTCCAGGCTGCCGTAATTCTTTCGCACGTCTCGGATCGTCACCGCACCCATATATCCCTCCCTGTGGCGTCCGCTGCCCTCCCGGCAGACGAAGCCTTCTGGTTTTAGGGCGACGACACAGCACCATCAAGTCTTTTGTAGGACAAAAGATTGACTCCCGTGCTATTTGAGTCCTAATTCTTGCCCGTTCGCTGCCAATGATGGGACAAAAGACCACTTGGTGGGTGGAGTATAAGAGGGGGCGAGGAGGCTCCTTCACTCGGAGGGTGAGGCGCATCGCGACAGTTTTTCACGCTTACCCGTAGGGTCGGCGAGCGCTCGGCCATGTTCAACAGGAGGAGACGAAAGCATGACGTCGAATAAGTTCAATCGCCGTGACGTATTGAGGACTGGCGGCGCTGCCGGCCTGGGCGTGTGGGCCGCCAGCCATGGCCTGCCGGCCTTTGCCCAAGACGCCGCACCGGAAATGGATCTGCCGCAAGGCGCTGCCGGCAAGCTGACGGTCATTCACCGGACGGAATATTTCGAAGCGGCTCAGAACCTGTTCCGCGATACGGTGGCGAACTTCGCCAGCGCAAACAACACCGAACTCGACATCTCGACCACGAACCCGGAAGCCTTCGGCGATTTCCTGGGCAAGATGTCTGCCGCGGTCAAGGCCGGCAATCCGCCGGATCTCGCCTATACCAGCAACGTCTCGGTGCCGCAGATGCACCTGCTGGGCCTGCTTGAAGACGTCAATGATGTCGTTGAAGAGGCCATCAGCAAATATGGCAATGTGATGCGCGGCATCAATGCCGAAAGCATCGGCAAGATCGACGGTCGCTGGATGGCGATCCCCTTTATCGCCAACACCACGGGCACATTCTTCCGCGGCGACAAACTGGCGGAGAAGGGCATCGACCCCCAGACTCTGGATACCTGGGAAAAGCGGCGCGAAGCGGCTCTCGCCATCTCCGATCCCGACAACGAATTCTGGGGCTGGGGCGTCACCGTCAACCAGTCCGGCGACGGCTGGGGCATAGCATCAGGCATTCTGAATGCCTTTGGCGGCCACTTTACCGATGCAACCGGCACCAAGGTTGAGTTCGACTCGCCCGAAACGGTCGCGGCCTTTGAATTTGTCCGCGAAACCTATGACCGGAACGGCAAGTATGCCGCCATGCTTCCGCCGGGCGTTGAGAGCTGGGGGGACACCTCCAATAACGAGGCCTATCTGGCCGGCAATATCGGCTATACGCACAACGCCTTCTCGGTCTACGCCGCGGCCAAGCGCGACAACAACCCGGTCTTTCCCGGCACCGTGCTGTTGCGCCAGCCCAACGCCAACAATGGCGACAGCCGCGATGGCGGTGCCGTCGGCGGCTGGCTGACGATCTTCAAGGGCGCGCCCAATGTCGATCTTGCCAAGCAGCTTGCCCTTGATCTGCTCGATCCTGCCAATTTCACGCCAATGTCCGCGGTCGCCGGCGGCCTCTTCATGCCCGCCTACGAGAATCTGTGGACCGACGAGCTGATTGCTGCAGATCCCAACTACGCGATCATCAAGGATCAGGTCAGCGTGCCCGAACCCTTCATCGGGCCATCCTGGCCTGCCCAGCCCGCGGCCCAGATCGACGCCATCCGCGCCCAAGGCGTGCTGGAACAGTCCATGGGCAATGTGATTGCTGGACGCATGACTTCCCAGGAAGCAGTGACCGACGCCCACAACAAGATCGTCCAGATCTTCGAAGAAGGCGGCATCCTCTAGCCGCTACGAACAAACGCGGCGGGGCAGGGGCCATCCATCGCCCCGCCGCGTGCCTTCGACCGACCGGCCGGCTGCCGCGGCCGATTTCGTTTTGACCGGGCCCGCCCCGATGGAGACTTGGCATGGAAGATCGCATGACCCTGGCATTGGGAAACACACCAGCACGGCCCGTAACGCGCAAGAAGCTCCTGGAGAACCTGTTCGGACGCGACTGGAATGTCGGCTATCTGTTCGTCCTGCCCATGGTCCTCGTCATGGCGCTTCTGATCTTCTGGCCATTCGTGAGCGCCATTTTCATCAGCACCACCTCGCTCAATTTCCTCACAGGCGAAACCACCAATGTCGGCCTGCGCAATTATCAGCGCCTCTGGACCAACAGCGATTTCCTGCAATCCATGCAGAACACTATCCAGTTCACCTTCTGGTCGCTGCTGCTGAAATTCGTCATCGGCATGACGGTGGCGCTCATCCTGAACAGCCGCCTTCCCTTTCGCAGCCTGCTTAGCGGCATCATGCTGCTGCCCTGGATCGTTCCCGAAATCGTCACCGCGCTGGCTTGGAAAAGCATCTACGACCCGATGTTCGGTGGCCTCAATCCTATCCTCCAGGGCGCCGGAATCATCGATCGTCCGCTTGGCTGGCTGTCGGACCCTGATATGGCCATGGGCAGCATCATCTCAGTCAATGTCTGGAAAGGCATACCATTCTTTGTCCTGCTGCTGCTGGCCGGACTCAAGGCCATCGATCGCGAGCAGCTCGAGGCCGCGCAGGTCGATGGCGCCAATGCCGTCCAGCGCTTCCGCAATGTCACGCTGCCCGGCCTGCGCTATGTGATCGTGGTCACCCTGCTGCTTTCGTTCATCTCCACCTTCAACCAGTTCGGCCTGCCGTTCCTCATGACGGGCGGCGGACCGAGCGGCGCAACCAAGCTCTATTCCATCCTGGCCTATGAAAAGGCGCTTGGCTCGCTGCAATACGGGCCAGGCATCGCCATCGCCTTCAGCGTGGCACCCCTCATGGCTGTCCTGATCTGGCTGCTGGCGCGCTTCATGCGCCATGACGACCGGCGAGACGGCGTCTCTGAACGCGGGCCGGGTATCGCCGATCGCCTGCTGGCCGGTGGCACCTGGCTCGTGAACGGGATCATCGACCTGGTCTTCCTGCCGATTCAACTGGTCTTTGCCGGCCTTGAATGGATGGTGCGCAAGGTTCGCGTCGCCACCGGCCGGTCGCCCCTGCAACCGATCCTGCGGCAATCGGCGCGGTCTAATGCCGGCTCGCTGGCGCGGCTGCTGGTGCTCGCCCCCCTGCTGGTTTTTGTGATCTTTCCCTTCTACTGGATCGTAACGACCTCGTTGAAAACGACGTCCCAAATCAGCGAGCGCCGGTCGATCTTCTGGCCTGAGCCGGCCACGACCGAGCAATATACGTCGCTGGTGCAGGACACCCCGTTCCTGACCTGGCTGCTGAACTCGGTCTTCGTCGCCGCCCTGAGCACGCTTGTCTCTGTGGCCCTGGCGTCGCTGGCCGCCTATGCGTTATCGCGACTGCGGTTCCGCGGTGCTTCGCTGCTGACGACGCTCCTGCTCATCACCTATCTGCTGCCCGGCACGCTACTCTTCATTCCACTCTACCAGACCTTGACGGCGATGGGCGTGATCAACACCCACACGGCGTTGATCCTGACCTATCCCACATTTCTGTTGCCCTTCGCGACCTGGGTGCTAATGGGATATTTTAGGTCCATCCCAGTCGAACTGGAGGAAGCGGCGCGTATTGATGGCGCCAGCCGGCTCTACATCTTCTGGCGGATCACGCTGCCGCTTGCCGCACCTGCTATCCTGTCGGTGACTCTCTTTGCCTTTACCAATGCCTGGAACGAATTCCTGTTTGCCTTCGTCTTCATCACCAGTGAATCCCTGCGCACCCTGCCGATCGGGCTGCAATCGCTCGTGGTTGGCGACATCCTGCCCTGGGGCAAGCTGATGGCGGCTTCCCTGCTGACTGCCATTCCGGTGGCCGTCCTTTACGTTTATGCCCAGCGCTTCCTCGCCGAAGGCCTGACTGTCGGGGCCGTCAAGGGATGAGTGGTTCGTCGCGGATCAAGGGGCGCAGTGCGCTGAACGCATCGATCGTGCGCAGCTCGATCCCGTCGGCGGTCGATACCATGGTGCTCAATATCCGCGGGCTCATTTCCGAAGGAAAGCTTGGCGTGGGGGACAGCCTCCCCACCGAGCGGGAGCTGTGCGACCGCTTCCAGGCCAGCCGGAACACCGTGCGCGAAGCCATGCGGATCATGAAGGCCTACGGGATCGTATCGGTACGTCCCAAGGTTGGCGCCATCATCGTCGATGACCGGATGGAGCGGGCCCTGGACCTGTTTTCCTTCGATACGCTCGATATTTCGCGTCGCACGTTCAACGATATCCAGGGGTTCCGCAAGCTGATCGAGGTCGGTTCGGTCGACGCCATTTTCGAGCAGATGCGCCCCGACGATATTGCCGAGATGCGCGCCATCAACGACCGACTGCGGGCGGCGGGGTCCATCGAGGAGGCGTCGGAAGAGGATTTCCGCTTCCACCTCCGGCTTGTCTCCATCCTGGACAATCGCGCCGTCTGCGATGTCTATCGCATCATGAAACCGGTTATCATCCGCATCATGGAGCGAGCCAAGGAGTTGCGGGACTTTACCGGCGACACCTACGAGCAACACGCTGCCGTCGTGGATGCCCTGGCCGCCCGGGACCGCATTCGCTACCAATACGCCTTGCAGTCCCACCTGCATGTCGGCGTCAAGACATTCCAGGATCCTGAGATACCCGTTCCGGCCTGAGCAATAGAAAAAGCCACAGCAGGCACTATCTTGACTCGATAGCTGACGCTATTCAGCTAGTGGTCCAACGTTGCAGATCGACCGACAGGGTCAGGCAAGTCCATGGTAAAATCTAAGCGACAGGCCGCTGGCGCGCGTCCCACAATGATGGATGTCGCTGCTGCAGCCGGCGTGTCCCAGGCGACGGTGTCGCTGGTGCTAACCGGTAGCAAAATGGCCCGGCTGTCGGACGCAACTCGCCGGCGTGTCACCGAAGCCGCGGAACGCTTGAACTACAAATTCGTGCGCCGTGGCCCCAAGACCAATGCGACAGGCAAATCAACCATCCTGTTTATCGCCGACGAGGTGTCTACCGATCCCTGGATGACATTGGCCTTCGAAGGTGCGCGGGACAAAGCCTTGGAGTTCGGCGTTAATACTGTCATGGCCGTCAGTCATGGCGACGCTGAGATCGAAGCCGGCATTCTCGCGAACTTCAAGGATCAGCCGACCGTCGGCGTGATATACGGCACGATCCTGACGCGTCAGGTTGGGTTGCCGGCACCATTTGCTGCGCACCGAACGGTTCTGGTCAATTGCTATGACGAAGGCGGCAACCTTCCCGCCGTGCTGCCGGCGGATCTGTTGGGCGCGCGGGTTGCCACGGAACATTTGATCAGCCTGGGTCGGTCACGGATCGCGTTGATCAATGGGCAGAAGGGCCTGGATAATCCAAGGGACCGACTCAAAGGCTATCGGCAGGCATTGTCGAGCCACGATCTGGCCTTCGATCCAACTTTGGTCAGGCCGGGCAATTGGGAACCATCCTCTGGCTTCGAAATGACCATGGAACTCATGGCGCTGGCCGAGCCGCCTGATGCGATCTTCTGCGCCAATGACCTGATGGCCATGGGCTGCATTGAAGCGCTTAAACAGTTGGGTAGGAAAATACCTGAAGACGTGGCGGTCATCGGGTTTGACGACCGGGAAATTGCCAGATTCCTGCATCCCCCGCTCACTACTCTGGTGCTGCCGCAATATGAGATGGGGCAGACGGCGGCCGAACTCCTGCTCGACAGTGCCGGTGGGCTCGAACTATCCACCACGCGTATCAAGGTGGAGTGTGAATTGATTGTTCGGGGTTCGACCGCGAGCGGCGCGGACAAGGACGCCCATCAGGTGGCGGCGCAGTAGATTTCCCTGCGCCGCCCCGGTTGGTATTGATCAATCGGACGAACGGGCATTGCGGAAGCGGTCGAACGCGACAGCTATGACAATGAATGACCCCACGAACGCACCCTGCCAGAATGTGCTGATACCCAGCAAGATGAGGCTATTGCGGATAACCTCAATGAGCAGCGCGCCGACAACGGCACCGAAAGCTGTGCCAACCCCGCCTGCCAGATTGGCCCCGCCGATGACCGCGGCGGCGATGACCGACAGTTCCATGGCCTGACCAAGATTGGTTGTCACGCCACCCAACCAGCCAACCTCGAGCACGCCGGTAATACCGGCCGTGACGGCGGCAAACACATAAACGGAAACCTTGAGCTGCTTGACGGCGATGCCGGTCAGCTTGGCCGCCTGTTCATTACCGCCCATCGCGAACAGATGCTGCCCCCAGCGCGTCCATCTGAATAGAAATCCCGTGATTGCGGCGAGAATCGCCAGCACGATAAGGGGGTTGGGCAGGCCCAGGGTCGAACCGCCGCCAAGTCCGAGGAGAAGCGCGTGATCAGGGCCGAATTCATAAATCATCTTGTTGTTGGACAGCACCATTGCGAGGGACCTAGCCACCGAAAGCATACCCAGCGTCACTACGAATGGCGGCATGCCGGCATAGGCGATCAACACGCCATTGACGACGCCGACAGCGACCGCAACGAGCAGGGCTGCAGGAAGGCCCACCCAGATCGGCATGCCCGATGACATGACCACCGCCACCGTCATGGCCGAGAGGACAACGGTCGAGCCGACCGACAGGTCGATACCGCCCGAGGCGATGACTGCCGTCATCCCAAGGGCGATAATTCCTACAAAGGCAAAGTTGCGCGACACATTGAAGAGGTTACGTTCGGTGGCGAAAGTATCGGTCAGCAGGGATAGGGCGAGGCAGGCGAGCACTGCGGCCATGAACACCCAGAAGGTTTGCTGGCTCGACAGCCGGGCAAACAGGCTGCGGTGCTCGGAGTGGTCGATAACATCGGCAAGAATGTTGGATTGGGACATTGGTTCTTTCCTCATGAGCCGATCAGGCCGCTTCTATGGCGCCGGTGATGAGGCCGGTGACCTCTTCGGCAGATGAGTCCGCCGCTCTCTTGCTGGCAACCAGCCGACCGCGACGCAGCACCGCGACCTTATCGGCGACCTCGAACACATCCGGCATGCGGTGGCTGATGAGCACCACCGCAACCCCATGATCACGAAGATGACGGATCAGGTTCAGGACTTCCGCCACCTGCCGAACGGAAATGGCGGCGGTCGGCTCATCCATCAGGACAATGCGCGCATCTGAAAGCAGTGTCCGAGCAATAGCGACGGCCTGTCTTTGGCCACCGGACATACGCTTGACCAGGTCGCGCGGGCGCGTTTCCGACTTCAGCCGCGCAAAGAGCTCGCCAGCTTTGCTCCGCATGCCTGCGTAATCAATGATCTTCATTGGCCCGAACTGTCGGGTCATTTCGCGCCCCAGAAACACATTGGAGGCAGCTGACAGATTGTTGCAGATGGCAAGATCCTGATAGACAACCTCTATACCGGCGCGCTGCGCATCCAAGGGCTTGTGAAACTCCACCTTCCGGTCATTCATGAACAGCTCACCGCTGGTTGGCGCGAAGTTCCCGGCAATCACTTTCACCAAAGTAGACTTGCCAGCGCCATTGTCTCCCATGAGGCCGACGACTTCTCCCGCTTCGATACTCAGCGACACGTCCTCGAGCGCGTGAATCGCCCCAAAGCTCTTAGTGATATTAGCTAATCTAAGCGCGGTCATGCGCATCCCCTCCTGTATCAAGCTATCCCCCACCATGCGTCATCTGGCCGATATCTGCCGCGAGGATGCGAAGAAAGCCGTGTGTCTCCGCTTCGATGCAACCAGGGTGACCACCTGCATTTTGACGCTTGACGGTCACTGATTTTGTGCGCTTATATTATCACATAATATGATCAGTCCATAGCAAATCGATCATGACGATGAGGCGTCAGAGGCACCAGGCGGGCCCGGCGCGGGAGGTTCGCTGCGTGCTCGGAGGGTGCGACGGCGATCGGCGAGAGAACGCGGCGAAGGGCGCCGATCTGTCGCATCAACACACGGGAGGATATATTTTGAGGTACGTTAATCGCTTCGTGGCTGCCACAGCGGCCATAGCACTGATCGCGGGTGGCGCGCAGGCCCAGGACAAGCAGACCTTGGCCATCGTCGTGAAGGGCCTGGACAACCCCTTCTTCGAACAGATCAACCTGGGATGCCAGGACTGGGCGGCAAACAACCCGGATTCCGAATACGAATGTCTCTACACCGGCCCCGCGTCCAGCACGGACGAAGCCGGTGAGGTACAGATTGTGGATGACCTTCTGACCAAGGGTGTCGCGGCGATCGCAATCTCCCCGTCCAACGCCCCGGCCATGGCCAACCGCATCCGTGAAATCGCCCCGGATGTCCCGGTCATGACCGTAGACGCCGATTTCCTGGAAGCCGATCGCGGTCTCCGTGCGACCTATCTGGGCACCGACAACTATCTCATGGGTGTCAAGATGGCCGAGCAGGCCATGCGTCTCAAGCCCGAAGGTGGCACGGTATGTCTGCAGCTCGGCAATGTCGCGGCTGACAATATCAACGCGCGTGCTGCCGGTTTCCGCGACACCATTGCTGGTGCCGAAGTGGCCGAGCGGCTTTCCGGAGAGGGTGGCTGGACTGAAGTGGAGGGCTGCCCGGTCTATACAAACGACCAGGCTGATCTCGCCAATCAGCAGATGGCCGACGTGTTCACCGCCAATCCGGATCTGGATGCGTTCATTCTTATTGGTGGTTGGGCCCAGTTTGCCCCGCAGGCCTATGCCCAGGTGACCGACCAGGTCATGGACAAGCTCGACAGCAATGAACTCATCATCATCGCCGGTGACACGCTGCCGCCTCAGGTCCAGGCTTTCAATGAAGGCCGCAGCCATGCCCAGATCGGCCAGCGCCCATTCGAAATGGGCCAGCGGGCTCCGGACGTGATGATCCAGCTCATCAATGGCGAGACCGTCGAGGATCCGCTCTACACCGGCCTTGATGTGTGTACCCGCGAGGAACCAGGCTTCTGCGCCCAATAGTCTGACCTTCAACCTCAGGCATGGCGCGATGGTGCCATGCCCACTCGAGGCGCGCACCCCAAAGGTGCATCGTCCCCTGCATAGAAGAAGGATTCGTAGAGTTGAAGCTGCTTGTCACCGGCATTACCGGCAAGGTTGGGTCCAATTTCCTGCCCGCTTTCCTGGCCGAAGGGCGTTTTGCCGGCTGGTCCATCCGGGCCATCTGCAACAACCGGACTCTCGATCATCCGGCGGTCGAGGTGGTGCGCGCCTCTCTTTCCGATGCAGCTGCCGTGCAGGCGGCCATGGAGGGCGTCACCCATGTGCTGCATATGGCGGCGGTCAAGGAGTCGCCGGCTTTGGCCATGGATGTCGGGGTCAAGGGCATGTTCAACCTGCTCGAAGCCTTCCGGTCTAGCCCGGGTGCCCAGCAATTCATGCTCCTGAGCGGAGACTGCTCGGTCGGTCACGTCTTCCAGCACTATGACGCCCCAATAACCGAAGCCTCGCCTCGCCGCGCCTATCCCGGATGCTATGCGCTAACAAAGGTCATCGAGGAAGTCATGCTCGAGCAGTATGGCATTCAATATGGCATCAATGGTTGCTGTCTGCGTGCGCCCTGGATCGTGGAAAAGGACGACTTCCGTTACGCGCTGAGTTTTACCGACCAGTTCGGGGGGCCAGCCTGGTCCGACCTGATGAGCGCGCAGGAGGTTGCGCGCCACGCCCGTTCCAATAGCGTGCCACTGCTGCGTGATGCGCAGGGTGCACCGCTGCGGCGCAACTTCATTCATGTCGACGATCTGGTAACGGCCATTCTGGCGGCGCTGGATAATCCGGCGGCGTCCGGACACTTGTTCAACATCGCCATGAATGAGCCGGTCGATTATGGCGAGCTGGCGCGCTATCTGCGCGACACCCGTTCGCTACCGACGGCGGAAATCACGACATCGCTGCACAGCTTTCGATGGACCAACCATTACTCACGCGCGGGATCGCAACAGCCGATGTCGACGGTGATGGACGTCTCGACTACGCGGTCGCAAACCAGTGGGGAACTTCATACTTCTACCGCAACGAGAGCAACAACAGGAACGCCTTCCTTGGGCTCAGGCTCCGTCTCCCTGCCGGAGACGGCGTGTCGCAGACGCGTGTGTGTCGTGAAGGAAGTGGTTCGGTTGTACTTCCTTCGCGTCCTGCAATCGGGGCC
>CBIGSA010000053.1:0-14836 GCA_966192215.1 uncultured Devosia sp.
TCGGCAGCGCCGATCATCCTGATCTATATCGTGCTGTCCAAGCAGTTCATCGCCGGCATGACCTCGGGCGCGGTGAAATGAAGCTGCCCTCCGGTCTCATCGTCTCGTGCCAGGCACGGGCGGACAATCCTTTGCACGGGCCGCAATTCATGGGCGCCATGGCTCTGGCGGCACGCGATGGCGGGGCCGTGGGGCTGCGGGCTAATGGGCCTGATGATATCGCGGCGGTCATGGCGGCGGGGCTTCCGGTTATCGGCATCCACAAGGTGTTCTCGGATGACTACCCGGTCTATATCACGCCGGACTTCGCCGCGGCCGAAGCCATCGTAAAGGCGGGGGCACAGATCGTGGCGCTCGATTGCACGGAGCGGCCCCGCAATGGCGAGCACCCGCGCGTTCTGGTGCGGCGCATCCGGGAGGAATTGGGGGCGGAGGTTTTCGCCGATATTTCCACTGTGGATGAGGGGCTGGCGGCGGCTGATTGGGGCGCGACCTATGTGGCGTCGACACTCTCGGGCTATACCGAGGCGACGCAGCCCAAGCCGGAAGCACCGGATTTGAAGCTGCTCGAAACGCTGGCGCGCAGATTGAGCCTGCCCGTCGTAGCCGAAGGGCGCTACAATACGCCCGCTTTGGTGCGGCAGGGCTTTGATGCCGGTGCCCATGCGGTCGTTGTCGGAACCATGATTACCAATCCCCGCGAGATTACGCGCATGTTCGTTGCCCAGGGTGTGCCGGTTTGAACGTGCATATGGGGCTCGATATTGGGGGCACCGCCAGCCGGTGGGTTCTGTGCGACGATGACGGGCAGGAACTGGTGCGCGGCAAGGCGCCGGGCGCCACCGGACATGTGTTCAATCCGGCGGAGAAGGACAAGCTGCGCAATGTGCTGGCCACCATCGCGGCCGAAACGGCGGGGTGGGGCATTGCCAGCGTCACGGCCGGCCTGACTGGCTATGGCGCCGCCGTTGCTGGCGAGGTCAAGGCCATGCTGGGCGAGGCCTTGGGTGTTGTGGCGGGCAGAACGCTGGTCATTGACGACATCGCGCTGGCCTATCTCGCCAATTTCACCCCGGGCGAGGGACACCTGGTCTCGGCCGGTACCGGCTCGATCGGCATTCATGTCGGCGCGGATGGCAATTTCATCCGCGTGGGCGGGCGCGGCATATTGATCGACGATGCCGGCTCGGGCAGCTGGATTGCCCTGCGGGCGCTGGATAGGATCTACCGGGCGCTGGACCATGATGGCTCTTTCGAGGCGGTGGACCGGCTGGCGCAGAATCTCTTCGCCCAGGTCGGCGGCGCCGACTGGAGCGATATCCGCCAGTTCGTCTATGCCGGCGACCGGGGCCGCATCGGCACGCTGGCCGTTGCCGTCGCCGATGCCGCGTTGGAAGGCGATGACACGGCGGAGACTATTTTGCGCGAAGCGGGCGTGGAACTGGCGCTGCTGGCCGAGGCGCTGATCGCGCGGGCAGGCGAGCGTCCCGTCGGCTTCATCGGTGGCGTGCTGACGCTGCACCCGATCATCATCGCGGAAATCCGCAGGCAGCTTGAGGGGCGCGAGGTGCGGCTGCTCAATGCCGATGCGGCGCTGGCGGCGGCGCGGTTGCAGGCGGTTGGGACGAGTGGGTGGCTTGGGGTGCTGGGCTGAGTTGGCGCTTTCGTAGGTGAATGAAGCTTCGGCCCTGCTGGATCGACTACCGCCCTTCGCGCTTGCGCCAGGCGGCGAATTCTTCAGCGAAGTGGTCCTGCGTCCGCGGATAAAGGCCGATCACCGGCGTGCCGGATTTGACCTTCTCGACCACGAAATCTTCATAGGCGGTCATTTCGACCGCCTCGTCGGCAACCTCGCCAGCAATGGCCTGGGGGATGACGATGACGCAGTCGTCGTCGCCCACCAGGATATCGCCGGGAAACACCGCCACGTCGCCGCAACCGATGGGCATGTTGAGGTCCAGTGCCTCATGCAGGGTCAGGTTGGTGGGGCTGGACGGCCGTGTGTGATAGGCGGGGATGTCGAGCCCGCCTATGGTGGCCGCATCGCGGAAGCCGCCATCGGTGACAACGCCGGCTACGCCGCGCACCATGAGGCGGGTGATCAGGATATCGCCGGCCGAAGCGGCGCGCGGGTCCTTGCGGCTATCCATGACCAGGACGTGCCCGGCGGGGCAGGTCTCCACCGCCACGCGCTGCGGATGAGCAGGGTTGCGGAATTCGCTCAACTGGTTGCGGTCTTCCCGCGCCGGGATATAGCGCAGGGTAAAGGCGGGGCCGACCATGTTGCGGCCCTTGGCCCGCACGGGATGGACGCCCTGGATCACCTGGTTGCGCAGGCCACGCTTGAACAGGGCCGTGGCCAGGGTGGCGACCGAGACGGTCATCAACTTGTCGCGCAGGGTGGCGTCCATGGCAGAAATCCTCAGGTGAGCGTGTTGGCGGCGATGAAGGCGTCGAGCTTGGCCTGCTGGCTTGCTGTCAGCGGCCAGGCAGAAGGCGGACGGGTCGGACCGCAGTCGCGGCCCAGCGCCTTGAGCGCCGCCTTGACCCCGGTGACATTGGTGCCGTTCATTTCCTCGGCGCGGATTTCCTCGAAGGCCTTCATGCCGGCGATGAGGGCATTGGCCTTGGTGTAGTCGCCGGCCTCGAGCGCGGCATGGATGGCCACCGAGCGCTCGGGCCAGACGTTGATAAGGCCGGAGGTGAAGCCGCGGGCGCCCACGGCATAGAAGGCTGGCGCCCAGATTTCGGCCAGCCCGCCAACCCACACCAGCGACGGGCCGCAGGCCGCGATGGCTTCGGCGAGCTTGAGCGGATTGGGCGTGGCCCATTTGATGCCCCTGACCTGGGGCAGGGCGCAGAGATCGGCAATGGCTTTCGTACCGATGGCGTCATTGCGCAGATAGAGCATGACAGGCAGGCCGCCCGAGGCGTCGGCGATGGCCTTGAGATAATCGACAATGCCACGTGGCGACACGAACGGATCGGGTGGCTGGTGCACCATGAGGGCTGTGGCGCCGACCTGGGCAGAGACCTTGGCCAGCGCCACTGCATCGCGAATGCCACGGCCGATGCCGGCCAGCACGGGCGCGCGGCCGTCGACCAGACCCACGACTTCGCGCACCATGGTCGAGGCTTCCTCGGTGGTAAGGGCATAGAATTCGCCGGTATTGCCGTTGACCACGGGCATATGCAGGCCCGCGCCGAGTGCACGGTCGATGATGGGGACGAGGCGGTCTGGGGCGACGTCGCCATTTTCGTCATAGGGGGTGACGAGAATGCCGGAAATGCCTGTCAGGGCCTGGTCGAGCGAGAGGGCCATTGGTCAGCCTTTCTAGAAAATATCGGGTTCGCCAGCGGCAGCGCCGAAATCGCGTTCAAGGAAATCGAAATCGCAGCCCTTGTCGGCCTGGGTGACGTGGTTGGAATACATCCAGCCCCAGCCGCGCTCGAAGCGCGGGGCAGGTTGCGTCCAGGCAGCACGGCGGCGGGCCAGTTCGTCTTCGGCAACCAGCATGTCGAGCCGGCGATTAGGCAGGTCGAGCCGCACGATATCGCCGGTCTGGAGCAGAGCCAGCGGGCCGCCCACGAAGCTCTCGGGGGCCACATGCAGCACGCAGGCGCCATAGGAGGTGCCCGACATGCGGGCATCAGAGATGCGCAGCATGTCGCGGTGGCCCTGTTTGATGAGCGCCTTGGGGATGGGCAGCATGCCCCATTCCGGCATGCCCGGCCCGCCTTGCGGCCCGGCATTGCGCAGCACCAGGACATGGTCGGGCGTGACGGCCAAGGTCTCGTCGTCGATCGCCTTTTTCATCTCGGGATAGGAATCGAAAACCAGGGCCGGGCCCTGATGGGTCCAGTATTTCGGATCGCAGGCGGCCGGCTTGATGACGGCACCGTCGGGGCAGAGGTTGCCGCGCAACACGGCCAGCGAGCCTTCGTGATAGACGGGATTGGAGAGCGGGCGGATGACATCGTCATTATGCACCACAGCGCCATCGAGAGTTTCGCCCAGCGCCCTGCCGGTGACGGTGAGGCAGGTCGTGTCGAGCCGGTCAGCGAGCTGCTTCATCAGGGCGCGCAGACCTCCGGCATAGTAAAAGTCCTCCATCAGGTAGTCCTTGCCGGAGGGGCGGATATTGGCGATCAGGGGGGTGACGCGTCCCAAAGCATCGAGATCGTCCAGCGACAGGGCGACTCCGGCGCGGCGGGCCATGGCGATAAGGTGGACGACCGCATTGGTCGAACAGCCGGTGGCCATGGCCACGATGGCCGCGTTGCGCATGGCGGCGTCGGTAACGATGCGGTCGGGCGTCAGGTCTTCCCAGACCATGTCGACGATGCGGCGCCCGCAATCGGCGGCCATGCGGGCATGGCCCGAATCCGCGGCGGGGATCGATGACGCGCCGGGCAGGGTAAGCCCCATCGCCTCGGCGATCGCCGTCATGGTCGAGGCCGTGCCCATGGTCATGCAGATGCCGGCGGAGCGAGCGATGCCGCCTTGCAGGCCCCGCCACTGCTCGTCGGTGACATTGCCGGCGCGGCGCTCGTCCCAGTATTTCCAGGCATCGGAGCCCGAGCCGAGCACCTGGCCGTTGTAATTGCCGCGCAGCATGGGGCCGGCGGGCAGGAAGATCATCGGCACGCCGGCAGTAATGGCGCCCATGACCAGCCCGGGCGTGGTCTTGTCGCAGCCGCCCATCAGCACCACGCCGTCGAGCGGATGGCTGCGGATCATCTCCTCGGTCTCCATGGCCAGCATGTTGCGATAGAGCATGGAGGTGGGCTTGGTGAAGCTCTCGTCCACCGACAGGGTCGGCATTTCGACGGCAAAACCACCGGCCTGTGCGATGCCACGCTTCACCGACTCGACGCGTTCGGGGAAATGGCCGTGGCATGAATTGAGCGCCGACCAGGTGTTGAGAATGCCGATCATGGGCTTGCCCATGAAATCGTCCTCCGAATAGCCCAGCTGCATCAGGCGCGAGCGATGCCCGAAACTGCGCAGGTCATCGGGCGCCAGCCAGCGGGCCGAGCGCAATGAGGCGGGGGTGCGAATGGGTTTGGTCATGACGGCTCCTGTTGCGTCATGTATGCGCATACATATCCTTTAAGTCAACGGAACATTGTTTCTTCAGGGCCAGTGATGTATGCGCATATCAACGCATTTGACCAAGGGTAACCGATGGCGCTTCGCTCCGCTGATCCCCGCAAGCCACGGCATGGCGGCGTGACCATGGCGGATATCGGCCGGCTGGCCGGCGTCACCCAGGTGACGGTGTCGCGGGCGCTCTCCGCGCCGGAAAAGGTTTCAGCAGAGACGCTGCAGCGCGTACGCAATGCCATAAGCCAGACGGGCTATGTGCCCAATGCGCTGGCCGGGGCACTGGCCTCCAGCAAGTCCAATCTGATCTCGGCGCTGGTGCCCTCGATCACCAATGTCGTCTATTCCAGCATGCTGCATGCCTTTTCCGAGATCATGCGCGGGCATGGCTACCAGATCCTGGTGTCGGAAACCGGCGCCGATGCGGAGCGGGAGGAGCAGGCAATCGCCGCCCACCTGTCGCGCCGCCCCGATGCCGTGCTGCTGACGGGGGTGAAGCACGGCCCCGCTGTTCGCCGCATGCTGGTCAATGCCGCAGTCCCCGTGGTGGAAATCTGGGACCTGACGGATACGCCCATCGATTGCTGCGTCGGCTTCTCTCATGCCGAAACCGGCCATGCAGCGGCCGATTTCGCCATCGATGCCGGCTATCGCCATGCGGCAACGATCACCGCCGGGGACGAGCGTGCCCGGCGGCGGCGGGACGCTTTTGCCATACGCTTCGGCAAGCGTTCGGGCTCGGTGCCGCTGGCGGTGAATTTCGATCACTCGGCCTCGCTCGGCGCCGGCCGGCAGGCCCTGGCGCAACTGCTGGAGCAGGGAGTGGGCAAGGGCGTGGTGATCTTCTGCAGCTCGGACCAGTCGGCGCAGGGCGTGCTGGTGGAGGTGCAGGCGCGGGGCCTGTCGGTGCCGCGCGATATTGCCGTCATCGGCTTCGGCGATCAGGAGTTCGCCGCCAGCACGGAACCGGCCTTGACCAGCATCCGCATCGACCGGCACGTGCTGGGCAGCGTCGCCGCCAATGCGCTGGTGGACCGCTTCGCGGGGGCCGAGGCGCCGGAAACGGTCCATGATATCGGTTTCGAACTGATCCGCCGCGGCTCGGCCTAGCGGGCTTGTATGTTAATATGATTATGTTACTCCGCTTATCTCCGTCGGCGTCATGCCAGGTCGCCGTCGGCCACGGCTGACCCTTTTTTCAGAACCTGCTAGTAGCCACCAATGATCAAGCGCTTCTTTTCCTATTATGCCCCTTACAAGGGCCTGTTCGCTCTCGACTTCGGTAGCGCTGTCGTCGCCGGCCTGCTCGAACTCGCCTTTCCGCTCGCTGTGGCCTACTTCATCGATGCGCTGCTGCCGCAGAACGATTTCGGCCTCATTCTCATCACCAGCATTGTCCTGCTGGTCATCTATTGCCTCACCGCCGTGCTGCGCGGCGTGGTCAATTATTTCGGCCACATGCTCGGCATCCATATCGAGACCGATATGCGCCGCCAGGTGTTTTCGCACCTGCAGAAACTGAGCTTCCGCTTCTTCGACAACAACAAGACCGGCCAGCTCATCACCCATGTCACCAAGGGCCTGGAAGATATCGGCGAAGTCGCCCATCACGGCCCCGAGGACCTGTTCCTGGCGATCATGACCTTCCTGGGCGCCTTCGTGCTGATGTTCATGACCAATTGGCAGCTCGCCGCCATCACCGTCGTTCTGGTGCCCGTCATGACTTGGCTGGTCAGCACCTATGGCGCGCGCATGAACAGTAACTGGCGCGAGCTTTACGGTCGGGTCGGAGACTTCAATACCCGCGTCGAGGATTCCATCGGCGGCGTGCGCGTGGTGAAGGCCTTTGCCAATGAAGGGCATGAGGAAAGGCTCTTCGCCGGCAATAACGAGGCCTACCGCACCACCAAGCTGCAAGCCTATGCGCTGATGACGGCCAGCAACGTCGTCACCTTCCTCAGCACCCGTCTGATCCAGCTCGCCGTCATGATCTTCGGCGCCTGGATGGTGACGCGGGGCGATCTTTCCTATGGCGGCTTCGTCAGCTTCTTGCTGCTGGTCAATGTCTTCATGCGCCCGATCGACCAGATCACGCAGGTGCTCGAAATGTATCCCAAGGGCATTGCCGGCTTTACCCGCTTCACCCAGTTGATCGATACCGAACCCGACATTGCCGACCGCCCCGGCGCCAGTGTCGTCACCCACCTGCGTGGCGACATTTCGTTCCGCGACGTCAGCTTTTCCTATGAGCATTCCGGCCGCAGGATCATCGACAAGCTCAGCCTCGAAATTGCGGCTGGCGAAACCGTGGCCATTGTCGGCCCGTCCGGCGCCGGCAAGACCACGCTCTGCGCTCTGCTGCCCCGCTTCTACGAAATCGACGACGGCGCCATCACCATCGATGGCACCGATATCCGCGACATGACGCAGGCCAGCCTGCGCAGTCAGATCGGCATCGTGCAGCAGGATGTCTTCCTGTTCGGCGGCACGCTGCGCGAAAACATCGCCTATGGCCGGCTCGATGCCAGCGACGACGACATCCTCGAAGCCGTGCGCAGCGCCCGCCTGGAATCGGTGATCAAGCGCCTGCCGCAGGGCCTCGACACCATCGTCGGCGAGCGGGGCGTGAAGCTCTCGGGCGGGCAGAAGCAGCGCGTGGCCATTGCCCGTATTTTCCTCAAGAACCCGCCGATCCTGATTCTCGACGAGGCCACTTCGGCGCTCGATACGGCTACCGAAGTCGCCATCCAGCGCTCGCTGTCCGAGCTGTCGGAGGGGCGGACCACGCTGGTCATCGCCCATCGGCTGGCGACCATCCAGCATGCCGACCGCATCGTTGTCATCGACGAGACGGGCATTGTCGAGCAGGGCAGCCACGAAGACCTGCTGGCCCGGGACGGCGCCTATGCCGTGCTGCACAAGGCGCAGTTCGGCTATCTCGCGATGTAATCGCGCTGTCATGGAAATCGCCTAGGACCGATCGACATTCGACCGATGCTGACCTGCAGCTGCCGGTTTTCTCCGCTTGGTGCTCACGTACAAGTCGATTGGTCCGAACGCAACCCGCTGGAAAACAATCCGGAATCTTCGGACCTTGTTTGCCTTTCCATGGTGCAATCGCCCCGATGACTGGGGCTGGCGGGTGAAATGAGCGGAACGTTTGTCGCCGTGGTGGGACCGAGCGGGGCCGGTAAGGACAGCCTGATCGGCTTTGCACAGGAAAAGCTCGCGGCCGATGATCGCGTGACCTTCGTGCGCCGCGTGGTGACCCGCCCCGCCGATGGCGGCAGCGAGGATCATGACAGCATGGCGCCGGCCGAATTCGCCCGCGCCGAGGCGGCGGGACAATTCGCTCTGAGCTGGGCTGCGCATGGCCTGCATTACGGCCTGCCGATAGCGCTCGATGCCGATATCGCCGCAGGCCGCGTGGTGGTGGCCAACCTCTCGCGCGGCATGATCCCGGCGCTCTTGGCGCGCTATCCCGATGCGCTGGTAGTGAATGTCACGGCCGAGCGCGATGTGATTGCCAGGCGCCTGGCCAGCCGCGGCCGCGAAACGGCCAATTCCATCCAGAGCCGCCTCGACCGCAGCGTCGCCACCAGCCTGCCCGCGAGCACGGTCGAAATCGACAATTCCGGTGCGCTGGAAGTGGCCGGAGCACAGTTCACACGGTTGCTGGACGACGTGGCCAGAGCAGGGAGATCGGCGTGAAGACGCTTGGCCTCGAACCCTTCATCCACCCTACGGCCCGGGTGCACGAGTCAGCGCTCGGCCGCTACCGGAAGTGGGTGCGGGCTGCCATGTCTCACGCTCGCGCCTGGGCGACTATTCCTATTGCGTCGAGAATACCCAGATCGCTTATGCGACAATCGGCAAGTTCGCCAATATCGCCGCCCATGTGCGCATCTATGCCAGCAAGCACCCGATGGAGCGCGCCTCGCTGCACCATTTCACCTACCGTTCGTCCTGGTATTTCGAGGGCGAACACCTGCCGAGCAGCTCGAAGCGCTCAAGGCGCTGGAGCGGCTGGATATCGCCGCGACGCTGCAATGGGCGCAGACGCTGTCGGGCGGCCAGCAGCAGCGCGTGGCGATTGCCCGGGCGCTGATGCAGGGTCAAGACGATCCTCGCTGACGAGCCCATTCGCCAGCCTCGACCCGCGCAATGCCCAGATCGTTATGGACAGCCTGCGCGTATCAATGCCGAGGGCATCACCGTCATCACCAACCTGCCCCATGACCGATGTCCCGCTTTCCCCGGCCAGTGAAACCCTGCTGCGGCACTATCGTGGCCAGGTGCTGACGCGGCGGGTCTATTCCTGACGGCGGTGCTCTCCATTGGGCCGATCGCGGCCATTGCCGCGGTGTCGCTGCATACAGTGGGCGCGCTCGGCAAGCTGTTCTTCGAAGTGGGGGCAGGGGGCATCGGACTCAAGCTGCTCGAAGCCATGGGCACCAATTCGGACTGGGACAAGGTCGCCTATATGGTGCTGTTGATCCTGGGCGTGGTCTTCCTGTTCGACAATGTGTCGAACACGATCCGCTCACGGCTGATCGGGCCGGCCGCGCACTGACTGTTGCCGATTTGGAAACCATCCTGGCGGGCGATCGATCACATTTCGGGCAATTGACCGGGTGCTGTAACCGGCGCTTAAGCGGAAACCCTTAGCGTCGCGGCAAGTTTTGCAACGGATGCACCCTTGCCAGCCATCGATTTCTTCCTGCGTGGCCATGACCCTAGCCTAGTCGTCCTGGCGGCGATCATCTGCCTCGTATCCGCCTATGCCTGTGTCGGTCTGCTGCGCCACGCGCATCGGGCCAGCGGCCGGATGCGGCTGACCTGGACCGCGGTCGCCGCCCTAGCCGTGGGTTTCGGCATCTGGGCGACGCACTTCGTTGCCATGCTGGCCTTCCGGCCCGGCTTTACCCTGAGCTACGACGTGGGCCTGACGGCCGCTTCGCTGGCCATCGCCATCCTGGTCTGCGGAGCCGGCATTGCCATGGCCATTCGCGGCACCGGCATGTGGGACCATTTCCTGGGCGGCGCCGTGGTGGGCGTGGCCATTTCCAGCATGCACTATACCGGCATTGCCGCCCTGGTGATGGGCGGGACGCTGGGCTGGAACCCGGCGATGATTACCACCTCGATACTGGCCGGCATCGTGCTGGGTGGGCTGGCCTTTGTCAGCGCCATGGGCACGGGCACACGGCGCCTGCTGGGCGGGGCAGGCCTGCTCACGCTGGCCATCTGCGCCATGCATTTCACCGCCATGGGCGCGGCCGACTTTTCCCGCTGTTTCCCGCTCGTGGCGGATGGCGGCATGAACAATGGCCTGCTGGCCGCCGTGCTCGTATTGGCCTCAATGCTGATTCTGGGCGCGGCCCTGGGCAGCGTGGTGCTGGACGAAGCTGATCGCCGCCGCACCGCGCGCGAGACCGAACGGCAATTGCGCGATGCCGAACGCATCAACGAAGCCACGACCCGGCTCGAACTGGCCATGACCCATATGGCGCAGGGGCTGGGCCTTTATGATGCCGAGGGGCACCTGCAGCTCTACAATAGCCGCCTGCCGCAACTGCTTGGCATCGATCCGCGGCGCGACCTGACCGGGTTGTCGTTCCGCGAGACCTGTCGCCTGACCATATTGGGCGGACACGAGCCACCGTCGGATATGGAAGAGCTTGCCGAGAGCGTGCTGGACCAGCATATGGCGCTGATCCGCGACGGGGGCGGGGAGATCGTCCATACCTTTGCCGATGATCGCACGCTGCGCATCAGCCACAGCCCGGTGGGCGACGGCTCCTGGGTCTCGACCGTGGACGACATTACCGAACGCCAGCGCAGCGCCGCCGCCATTGCCCATCTGGCCCGGCATGACGGGCTGACCGGCCTGCCCAATCGCGCCATGTTCAACGAGCGGTTCGACGCGGCCCTGGCCAATGCCGAGGAGACCGACAACAACCTGGCGGTGATCGCCATCGACCTCGACCGCTTCAAGGAGGTCAATGACAGCCATGGCCACGCCGCCGGCGACGCCGTGCTCAAGGCGCTGTCCGGACGGCTGAACGAGGGGTTGAAGGAAGGCGAACTGGTGGCCCGGCTGGGTGGCGACGAATTCGCGGCGCTCAAGAGCTTCATCTCGATGGACGCCCTGCGCGAATTCCTGACGCGGCTGGAGGCAGCCCTGTTTACCCGGCTGGAAGTGGATGGCACGGCGATCAATACCGGTGGCAGTATCGGGGTGGCGATCTATCCCGAAGACGGGGCGGACCGCTCCAAGCTCCTCAACAATGCCGACCTCGCCATGTATCGCGCCAAGGCCGAATTCGACCGGCGCGTCGCCTATTACGAACGCGAAATGGACGAGCATGCCCGCCAGCGCCGCGACATGGCGCGCGATATCTGGGCGGCGCTGGAAACCAACGCCTTCTACCTGGCCTATCAGGTGCAGAAATCGGTCGCGACGGGGGAGATCACCGGTTATGAGGTGCTGCTGCGCTGGGAGCGGCCGGGCTATGGCAATGTCTCGCCCACCGACTTCATCCCCGTGGCCGAGGAATGCGGAGCGATCGGCGCCATTGGCAACTGGGTGCTGAAAATGGCCTGCCTCGAGGCCGCTTCCTGGCCCGAGCCCTACAAGATCGCCGTCAACATTTCGGGCCTGCAACTGGCGCAGGTGGAACTGATCGAGACGGTGCGCAACGTGCTCGTCGTGTCGGGCCTGGCCCCGGAACGGCTGGAGCTGGAAGTGACCGAAACCGCTATTATCGCCGACAAGCGGCGGGCACTGCATATCCTGCGGCAGATCAAGGCCATGGGCGTTTCCATCGCCATCGACGACTTCGGCACCGGCTACTCCTCGCTCGATACCTTGCGCAGCTTCCCGTTCGACAAGATCAAGCTCGATGGCTCGTTCATGAACGAGGTCGGGGTGAACGAGCAGTCCAAGGCGATCGTCCGCGCCATCCTGGCGCTGGGGCGGAGCCTCTCCGTACCCGTGCTGGCCGAGGGCGTGGAGACGCGGGCGCAGCTCGAAGTGCTCAAGCTCGAGGGCTGCGACGAGGCGCAGGGCTTCCTGCTCGGCCGCCCGGGCGCCATCGACTGGGACGACGCGCTGGAAGCGGGACTTCGGGCCTAGGGCTGTCTTCACCTCTCCCCTTGGGGGCGAGGTGAAGAGCTACGGCATCAACTGCCCGCCATTGACCTCGATGACCTGGCCGATGACGTAGCTGGAAAGGCTTTCCGAGGCGAGGAAGAGATAGGCGCCGACGCATTCTTCGGCTGTGCCCATGCGGCCCTGCGGGATGGTGGCGACATTGGCCTTGATCTGGGCTTCGGTGGAATAGCGCTCGTGGAAGGGCGTGTCGATGACGCCGGGCGCCACCGCATTGACGCGGATGCCGAAGCCGATCAACTCCTTGGCCATGCCGCGAGTGATGTTGCTGACCAGCGCCTTGGATGAGCCATAGAGGCCGGCCCCATTGCTGGCGCCGTTGCGCGCGGCGATGGACGTCGTGTTGATGATGAACCCGCCCTGGCGCTTGAGGTGGGGGATCGCCGCGCGGCTGGCCGCGATGACCGAGCGACCATTGAGGTCCATCACCTTGTCGTAATAGGCATCGTCCATATCGGCATAGTTCATCCGCCCGACCATGCCGCCCGCATTGTTGACGAGACCATCCAGCCGGCCAAAGGCCGCGGCGGTTTCCTCAACGGCGCGGGCGATCTCGGCGGAACTGGACGCGTCGGCCCGCACGAGGAAGGCCTTGCCGCCGGCCTGCTCGACATCGCGGGCGACGGCTTCGGCCGCATCCTTGCTGGCATTGTAATGCACCCCGACCAGCGCACCCTGCGCGCCGAGCGCCCTGGCCAGGGCGGCGCCGATGCCGGTGGAGGCGCCGGTGACGAGAACGGCCTTGCCGGCCAGATCGGGAATGGAAAGCTGCGTCATGCCGGCCTCGACTTGGTTATGGGAGACCGAAGTGATAGGAGGCTGTTAGCGCTAATACAAGGGACCGGCATGGGCAGACCGATCGTTCGCCTGAAGGACATTGCGGACAAGACCGGATTCTCTGTGAATACCGTGTCGCTGGCTTTGCGCGACAGCCCGCGCATACCCGAGGAAACGCGGGCGACCATCCGCCAGGCGGCCGAGGCGCTCAACTACCTGCCTAACCATATCGCCAAATCGCTGGTGAGCCGCGAGACGCGGACCATCGGCCTGGTGCTGACCTCGATCACCAATCCGATCCTGACGCGGGTGGCCCAAGCCATCGAATTGCGGCTGGCCGAGCGCGGCTACCTGACGCTGTTCGCCACGTCGAATGGCGATCACCACGAGGAAAAGAAGGTGATCGAAATGTTCCGCTCGCGGCAGGTGGACGGCATGCTGATCTATCCCAGTGGCCACCGCCAGCTCGACCATATCAGGCGCGTGCGGCAGGCAGGCCACCCAGTGGTGCTGCTGGTGGGCGACCCCGATGCCGAAGTCGACGTGGTGAGCATGGACCAGCGCCAGGGCGGCTACAAGGCGGTGCGGCACTTGCTGGGTCTCGGGCATATCAGTATCGGCATCATCGATGGCGGTAGCGCGCGCGGAAATTTTGAAAAGCTCGAAGGCTACCGGCAGGCGCTGGCCGAAGCCGGTCTGGTGCCGGACGACAGCTTGCAGGTGGCGCCGCGCACCCATTCGGTAGCAGGCGGATATGGCGCCATGGCCGAACTCATGGCGCGCGGTTCAGGCATGACCGCCGTGCTGGGCGCGACGGATTCGCTGGCGCTGGGCGCCCTGCGCTGGACGCAGGAGAACGGGCTGCGCGTGCCCCAGGACATGGCCATTGTCGGCTTCGACAATATCGAATTCGCCGAATATGCCGCGACGCCGATCAGCAGCGTCGACTACGCGGTGGATCGCGTGACGGAGCTGGCGGTGGACCGGCTGATCACACTCATCCAGGCTGACGCCTTGCCTGACCCCGAGGTGACGCTGATCGAGCCGGACCTGGTGCTCCGGGCGAGCAGCGGGGCTTAGTCCCTTCCCCTGAAACGCCGCTGATAGTCCGGGTCGTAGAGCGAACTTTCGCGGAAATCGGCCTCGCCCAGGCCACGGCCGACAAAGATGATGGCGGTGCGCTCCACCGGATCGGCGGCGAAGCGGGTTTTGATATCACCAAGCGTGCCGCGGATGATCTTTTCGTCGGGCCAGCTCGCATGGAAGACGATAGCGACAGGGCAGTCCTGGCCGTAATGCGGGGTCAATTCGGCCGCGACGCGATCGAGCGCGTGGATGGCGAGATGGATCGCAAGGGTTGCGCCGGTGGCGCCGAAAGCGGCGAGGGTTTCGCCATCGGGCATGGGCGAGGCCCGGCCGGAGACGCGCGTGAGCACCAGGCTCTGCGCTGCGGCGGGAATGGTGAGCTCGCGGCCAAGCGCAGCAGCGGCGGCGGCGAATGCGGGCACGCCCGGCGTCAGCGTATAGGGGATGCCGAGCCGGTCGAGCCGGCGCATCTGTTCGGCCACCGCGCTCCACACGGAAAGATCGCCGGAATGGAGGCGGGCAATATCCTGGCCCGCCTCACGGGCGCGGACATATTCGGCCTCGATCTCGTCGAGCGACATCGGGGCCGTGTCGATGAGGCGCGCGTCGGGGCCGCACCAGGCCAGCATGTCCGGCGGGACGATAGAGCCGGCATAGAGACAGACCGGGCAGGATTGTAGCAGCTTCATGCC
>CBIGSA010000054.1:0-14819 GCA_966192215.1 uncultured Devosia sp.
GGCACGGCCAGGTCGACGCTGGTCGAATCCTTGGGATCAAAGCCCGACATGGAGGTCATCATGATCGCCGCGTCCTCTACCGTGCGGGCGATCGGCCCGGCCTGGTCCAGCGAGGAGGCGAAGGCCACCACGCCCCAGCGCGAGCAGCGCCCATAAGTCGGCTTGATGCCCACAGTGCCGGTAAACGCTGCCGGCTGGCGGATCGAGCCGCCGGTATCGGTGGCCGTCGCCCCGGCGCAGAGCCAGGCCGAGACCGCGGCGGCCGAACCACCCGAGGAGCCGCCGGGCACCAGGTTGGCATTGCTGCCCTCGGCGCGGAACGGGCTGATGACGGGGCCGTAATAGCTGGTCTCGTTGGACGAGCCCATGGCGAACTCGTCCATGTTCAGCTTGCCCAGCATGACGGCGCCATCGCGCCAGAGATTGCTGGTGACGGTGGATTCGTATTCGGGCTTGAAGCCGTCGAGGATGTGGCTGGCCGCCTGGGTGTGCACACCCTTGGTGCCGAACAGGTCCTTGATCCCGAGCGGAATGCCTTCGAGTGTGCCGCCCTGCCCGCTTGCGAGTTTCTCGTCGCTGGCCTTGGCCATGTCGAGCGCCTGCTCCGGCGTCACCGCCACATAGGCGTTGAGCACGGGATTGGCCGCTTCGATCGCCGAGAGATAGGCGCCGGTCAGCTCGGTGGCAGTGAAGCTCTTGGCCTTGAGGCCCTTGCTTGCATCGGCCAGGCTCAGTTTGGTCAGGTCAGTCAAAGGGAATCTCGCTCAGATTGTCGCAGCGGTGATAGATCGTCGTTCCCGCGGGATAAAAGTCTTCCGGGTCCGGCTCGATATTGCCGGTCAGCCCCAGTGTGGTATCGGCGCTGGACACCAGCCGGATCGTGTCGTCACCGTCGGGCGCAATGGCGATCGTGTCGGCATAGAGCTCGCCCGGCAGTTCGCAGACCGCGTCCACGAACAGCACCGGCGTATAGGGCCGGCTCTTGATGTCATAGAAATTGCAGTGGAATTCCATGCCCTGGATGCCGCCCTCGAAGGTCAGGCTCAGGAAATCCATATCCATGAAGGCATCGACGCCCCGCTCTTCCACCGCCTGGCAGGCCGCCTTATCGGTCACATAGAGCTTGGTCTGGTCGATGACCAGGTCTTCCTGCCCCAGCGCAAGGCCTGCGCCAGCCAGCATGAGGGTCGTTGCCAATGCCAGTCTCATGCCGAAACCTCCGCCTTGAGCGGCAGCTCGAAAAAGGCCGACCACTCGCTGTCAGGATAGTCGAGAAAGGGGCCACGCGGTGCAAAGCCGCTCCGGATATAGAGCCGGTGCGCCTCGGCCATACCCGGCCCGGTGCCGGTTTCGAGCATCAGCACGTCCAGCCCCTTCTCGCGCGCCAGTTTGACGATGGCCTCCAGCAGCGCCGAGCCGATGCGCTTGCCGCGCACCGCTGGATCGGTGAACATGCGCTTGACCTCGCCCATAACGGGCGAATGCACCTTGAGCGCCCCCATGCCCACGGCCTTGTTGTCCTCATCCCGCGCCACGAACAACGTCGTGTCGCTGCCGGCCATCTGCTCCACCGTCATCTTGAACTGGAATTCCAGCGGCGACAGCGGCAGCAAATGCGCATTCAGCTTCTCGACGAGGCCGCGCACATCGTCCTGCAAGGGCGTTTCGATGGCGATGGAGACCGCCATTTCTATTCGACCACCTTGGGCACCATGAAGAAGTTATCTTCGGTCAGCGGCGCATTGCTGACGATCTTTTCGGCGTAGCCGCCATCGCTGATCACGTCGTCACGGCGGCGCAGGGTCATCGGCGTCACCGAAGTCATCGGCTCCACGCCCTCGACATTGACTTCGCCAAGCTGTTCCACGAAGCCCAGAATGGCATTGAGCTCATTGCGGTAGCCTTCCACCTCGCTCTCTTCGATGCGGATGCGCGCCAGGCGCCCGATGCGCTTCACGGTTGCAGCGTCGACAGACATGGGAAACTCCAAAAGAACGGCTCGATTTGGGCCGTTATTAGCAACGGCGCGGCCAAAAAGACAATGAAAATGGCTGATGGAACGGATCAGACTTCCAATGCCATCCCGGCTTCCAGCGCGACCAGCCCGGTTCCATCCAGCCGATCCCGCAAGGCGGGTATCGCCATATCGATCGCCGCCTCGTCTCCGGCCAGCGCCAGCAGCCGCGGCGGCATATCGTCCAGCACGGCCCCTCCGCGCACGACTAGCCCCGCACCATCGCCAAACAGCGCCACCACCGCCCCATCCGCCCAGCGGCCCAGCGCTGGCACGCCGCCCGCCACCAGCAGCAGCGGCGCCTCCCCGATAGCCTCCACCAGGACAGCACCCGGGCCTGCCGCCCAGGCCTCCACCGCCGGCAGGTCCTCGCCCTCATCCAGCAGTCGCGGCACCTTGCGCGGCTTCCAGCGCGCCGGGTCGATTTCGGGCAGGCCCGCCCCGAACCGCTCGATCACCACATCGGCGCCCGATACCAGCTCAGCCGCATCGATTCCCCCAGGCGCGCCTGCGGGATCCACCACCAGAATCGCCCCGCCGATATGAATGCGGATCGTCGTACCGCCGAACCAGGTGAGTTTCATCCATGCTTTCCTGTCGCCAAACCGGCCTGCAGCCTATAGGACGAAGCCATGACCGACGAGCCCTCCAACGACATCGCCAATCCCCTCGAAGCCATCCCGGCCACCGGCCGCATCATGGCGCTCGATCTCGGCACCAAGACCATCGGCGTGGCGATCAGCGATGGCATGCGCTATTCGGCCACCCCGCTCGAAACCATCAGGCGCACCAAATTCACCCAGGATGCCGAGCGTATCCTCGCGCTCGTCGCCGAAAACCAGATCGCCGCCATCATCCTGGGCCTGCCGCTCAACATGGATGGTTCCGAAGGCCCCCGCGTCCAGTCCACCCGCGCCTTTGCCCGCAACCTGGCGCAGAAGACCGCCCTGCCCATCGCCTTCTGGGACGAACGCCTCTCCACCTCGGCCGTCACCCGCATGATGATCGAGGCCGACCTCCGCCGCGACCGCCGTGCCGAAGTCGTCGACAAGCTCGCCGCCAGCTACATCCTGCAGGGCGCACTGGACCGGCTACGCCGCGGCTAGCTTGCGTACGCCGCCCGGCGGAATGCCGAAAAACTGCTTGAAGGCCCTCCCGAAGGCGGCTTCGGATTGATAGCCCGCCTTGCGGGCGACCACGGACACCGGTTCCTGGTTTTCCAGCAATTGCGCGCGCGCCAGGTGCAGCCGCCATTGTGCCAGATATTGCGCCGCCGGTTGCCCCACCAGTTCGGTGAAGCGTGCCGAAAACGCGGAGCGCGACATGCCGGCCTCGCTGGCCAGCTCGGCAACGCTCCAGGTCTGTTCCGGCCGCCGGTGCATCAGCGCCAGCGTGCGGCCGATCTGCCGATCTCGCAGCGCCGCCAGCCAGCCCAGATTGGCTTCGGGGGCGTCGTCCAGCCATGCCCGGATAGCCTGGATGACGAGAATGTCGGCCAGGCGCGTGATCACCGTCTCGCCGCCCGGCCGCATGGCGCTTGCCTCGCGCGCGATCAAGGCCAGCGTGCTTTGCAACCAGTTGCCGTCGTCATTAAATGCGTTCAGCCGCAATACCGGCGGCAGTAGGCTCACCAGTCGCTTGGCCGCCACATGGTCGAACTGCACCACGCCCGACGTGGCGCGGGTCACTTCGCCGCCGCCGCCATGCCGCATGATCTCGTAGCGCTCGCTGACCTTTTCCACGGGCAGGTCGAACAGCGGTACCGCCTTGGCGTCTGGCGCACTCAGCAGGCGGTAGCTCTGCCCGTGCGGCAGCAACACCATGCTGCCCTGCCCGATCAGCATCGGCTCCTGCCCCTCCATGACCAGCCAACCATGGCCGGATGTGACGATGACGAACATCATCGATTCCACCAGGTCGGGCATGATCAGACCCCAGGGCGCCGTCATCTCCGCCCGGCAGTACAGCGTCCCCGTCAGGCGGAGCAGATGCAGCACCTCGCCAAGCGGGTCGGACAGCGGGGCAGGCTGGAAATGAGCGTCGTTCATGACAGTCCTCTTACGTCACACTGTCGCCCTCGTCCACAGTTCTGGACGATCTGCATATTGTATCGGCGAATCCATCATTGAGCATCCTGCTGACCGGTATCACCTTTGCGGCGTCGTAACTCAACAGGACGCATAACCATGAGCGATACAGCCCCCATCATCGTCATCAACAGCACTGGCAAGATCGGCAGCCGCGTTGCTGCCAACCTCCAGGCCAGGGGTCTTCCCCACCGCGGCGCGTCACGCCGCACGCCGGTTCCCTTCGACTGGCAGGACGACAGCACCTGGGCCAAGGCCCTTACCGGGGGCAAGGCAGCCTTCATCTCGTTCGTTCCCGACCTCGCTGCGCCCGAGGCGTTGCCGATCATGGAGCGCTTTGTCGCCGCTGCCCGCGACGCCGGCCTGGGCAAACTCGTGCTCCTGACCGGCCGTGGCGAGATCGGCGCCATCGCCGCCGAAAATGTCGTCCGCGAGTCCGGCCTCGCCTGGACCATCGTTCGCGCCGCCTGGTTCAATCAGAATTTCAGCGAAGGGCACCTGCTCGAATCCGTCCTTGAGGGCCATCTCTACATGCCCGCCGGCGACCGCAAGGAACCCTTCGTTGACGCTGGGGACATCGCCGACGTCGCCACGGCCGCCTTGATCGAGGACCGCCACGATGGACAAATCTATGAGGTCACGGGCCCCCAACTGCTGGGCTTCAGCGAAGTGGCCGAACGCCTCGCCGCGGCCGCCAACCGTCCATTCCAATATGTGCCGGTCACGCTGGACGAATTCCATGCCGGGATGGTCCAGGCCCTGGGTCAGGAAACGGCCGATCTGCTCCGCACAATCGCCGACGAAACGCTTGATGGTCGCAATTCATGGGTTGGCGACGGCGTCCAGCGCGCCCTCGGCCGCCCGCCTCGCGACTTCGCCGCCTATTGCGCCGCCATTGCCACCACCGGGATATGGAGCCAGGCCGCATGACTCGCGCCTATCTCATCCTGGCCGGCCTGGTCGGCGCCGTCCTCGGCGCCATGATCCTGTTCGTGCCCGTGGCCTTCTATGCCGGCTACGACATTGCGCCCGCCGGGCAGGTGAACCTGCTCAACGAATTGCGCTCGCATGGCCTGTCCCTGCTCGGCGCGGGTCTCTTCATCGCGGCAGGTGCTTTCCTGCCACGCCTGGCCGGCCCTGCAGCGATTCTCGCCCCTGCGCTCTACCTGAGCTACGGCTTCTCGCGCCTCCTCGCCATGGCACTGGACGGTATCCCCGCATCCAGCCTCATGCTGGCCGCCGCGCTGGAAGTCGCCATCGGCCTTGCAGGCCTCGCCTTACTGCTGCGCGCCCGCGCCAGCCAACGCGCATGAACCGATCGACGGCCCGCCAGGGCCGTTGATTTCCCCGCCATGGGGCTTGCTCCCATCCGTCCCCTCCGCTAGACCGCAGCAAATCTCCATGGGATCGGAGCGCATGGCCCAAACTCGCGCCAGCACAAGCACCTCGCCCGCCGCCTCGTCCGGCGATTTCCCCCCGTTCAGCCAGCGCCACCTGCTCTCGATCGCCGATCTCAAACAGCATGAGATCATCGACCTGCTCGATCGGGCCGAGCGCATGGTTCCGGTCTCCCGGCAGGAGCGCAAAAGCCACCCGACCCTGTCCGGCAAGACGCAGATCAATCTCTTCTTCGAGCCTTCCACCCGCACCCAGGGCTCCTTCGAAATCGCCGGCAAGCGCCTCGGTGCGCTGGTCATGAACATGTCGGTCAAATCAAGCTCCGTCACCAAGGGCGAAACCCTGATCGATACGGCCGCCACGCTCAACGCCATGCGCCCCGACGTCATTGTCGTTCGCCATTCGGCCGCCGGCGCGGTGGAACTGCTCAGCCAGAAGGTCGGCTGCGCCGTCATCAATGCCGGCGATGGCGCCCATGAGCATCCCACCCAGGCCCTGCTCGACGCCCTCACCATCCGCAATCACAAGGGCCGCATTTCCGGCCTCACCGTCGCCATCTGCGGCGATATCGCCAATTCCCGCGTCGTCCGCTCTAATTTGCTGCTGCTCGGCGCGCTCAATGTCCGCACCCGCGTCATCGCCCCGCGTAACCTCTTGCCCGCAGGCATCGAACACCTCGCCACCGAAGTCTTCACCGACATGCGCGAGGGGCTGAGGGATGCCGACGTCGTCATGATGCTGCGCCTCCAGCACGAGCGAGCCAATGGCCGCATGATCCCCTCGGTGCGCGAATACTACCGCTTCTACGGCCTCGACGCCGAAAAGCTCGCCTTTGCCAGACCCGACGCCATCGTCATGCATCCCGGCCCGATGAACCGCGGCGTCGAGATCGACCCGGCCATTGCCGATGGCCCTGCCTCCGTCATCACCGACCAGGTGGAAATGGGCGTCGCCGTGCGTATGGCGGTGCTCGATGCCCTCCTGCCCGCCGGAGGCCAGTCATGACCCGCCCCCTGCTCATCGAAAACGCCCGCATCATTGATCCCGCCTCCGGCACCGATGCCCGGGGCGCCGTTCTCGTTGAAAACGGCACCATCTCAGACATCGCCCTCGGCGCCCCGGTCGGCGTCCCTGACGGCGCCGAAGTGGCCAACGCCAATGGCCTCCTCCTCGCGCCCGGCCTCATCGACATGCGCGTCTTCACCGGCGAGCCCGGCAAGGAATATCGCGAAACCCTGCAATCGGCCGGCGAAGCCGCCGCCGCGGGCGGCGTCACCAGCTTCGTCATGATGCCCGATACCAGCCCGGTCGTGGACGACGGCGCCCTGGTGGATTTCCTCATCCGCCGCGCCAAGGCTACGTCCAAGGTCAATGTCCTGCCATCAGGCGCCATCACCAAGGGTCTTTCCGGCGAGGAAATCACCGAATTTGGCCTGCTCAAGGAGGCTGGCGCCGTCTGCCTCACCGATGGCCGCAATTCCATCCAGTCGTCCGCCCTGCTCCGCACCGTGATGAGCTACGCCGCCAATTACGGCATGACTGTCATCCACCATGTTGCCGACAAGGGCCTCACCGGCGATGGCGTGATGAATGAAGGGCTCTTCGCCACTATTCTCGGTCTCAAGGGCATTCCCCGCGAAGCGGAGACCATCCCCCTCGCCCGCGACCTGCAACTGGCCGCCCTGACCGGCACGAAATACCACGCCGCGCAAATCTCCTGCTTCGCCTCGGTCGAGCTCATGGTTGCGGCCAAGAGGCGTAGCGAGTCGATTACGGCAGGCGTTTCGATCAACAATCTCGCGCTCAACGAAAACGACATCGGCCGCTACCGCACCTTCTTCAAGCTGGGCACGCCCCTGCGCACCGAAGACGATCGCCAGGCCGTGATCGAGGGCCTGCGCAGCGGCGCCATCGACACCATCCATTCCGATCACGATCCGCAGGACACCGAGGTCAAGCGCCAGCCCTTCGCCGAAGCCTCGGATGGCGCCATTGGCCTCGAAACCCTGCTCGCCGCCGCCCTGCGCCTGCATCATTCCGGCGATGTCGACCTCATGACGCTCCTCCGCGCCATGACCAGCCGTCCTGCCGAAATCCTCGGCCTCCCCGCCGGCCGCATTGCCAGGGGCGCTCCCGCCGACCTGATTCTGGTCGATCTCGACTATCCCTGGCAGGTCAGCGAACGCGACCTTCACTCCCGCTCTCGCAACACCTCCTTTGAAGGCGCTCGCCTGGCCGGCAAGGTTATGCGGACCATGGTGGGCGGGGAAACGGTGTTTGAGCACAAAGACTAGCCCAGATGCCGCCCCACAATCACGGTGTCACCCCGGCCTTGAGCCGTGGCCCATCCCGAGATTGTGCCGCGGCCGCTAGATCGAGCGGCCACCGCACGCCGTCCGATCATCCAAGATGGATCCCAAGCCGGGATCACATCGAATTTGGAGAACCCCTTGTGGGAACCACTGCGCTGGGGCTACTTTTCCGCACGATTTGAGGGGAACGACCATGCCTACCGACCTGATGCCGCTCATCTATGCCATCGTCCTCGGCTATCTCTGCGGCTCTATCCCCTTCGGCCTGCTGCTTACCCGCGCCGCCGGCCTGGGCGACATTCGTAACATCGGCTCCGGCAATATCGGCGCCACCAATGTGCTGCGCACCGGAAATCGCTGGATCGCCCTGGCAACGCTTATTCTCGATGCCGCCAAGGCTGCCCTGCCTGTCCTCGTCGCCCGCTACTATTGGGGCGAGAATGCCGCCATGCTGGCCGCCATCGGCGCCTTTCTCGGCCACTGCTTCCCGGTCTGGCTCAATTTCAAGGGCGGCAAGGGCGTTGCAGTGATGATCGGCTCGCTCTTTGCCCTGTCCTGGCCGCTCGGCCTCATCTTCTGCGCTGTCTGGCTGGTCATCGCCTTCGCCCAGAAAATGAGCTCGCTCGCCGCGCTTACGGCTGGCGCGACCGCGCCCATCTTCGCCTTTGTCGTGGTCAATGAATGGCTGGCCGGTGCCGTCGCCGTCATGGCCATCCTGCTCTTCTTCCAGCACCGCGAGAATATCGCCCGGCTCATGGCCGGCACCGAGCCGAAGATCGGCTCGGAGAAGAAAGCCTCCTAAGCTTGGCGCCGCGCCCGGCCACCACCCTCTCCGATGCGCAGCGTCTCGATTGGCTGCGCCTGTTGCGCACCGACAATGTCGGCCCCGCCACCTTCCGGCAGTTGCTGAACCGCTTCGGCGCCGCCGATGCCGCGCTTGACGCGCTGCCCAGCCTCCTGAAGCACACCGGCAGGCCCTCGCGCATCACCACCCGATCCGAAGCCGAAGATGAAATCGCCGGCCTCACGCGCTACGGCGCCCGCCTCGTCGCCAGCGGCGAACCGGATTATCCGCCGCTCCTCGCCTATATCCCAGCCGCGCCGCCGCTCATCACCATGGCCGGGGGCGCCAATCTCGATTGGCTGCGCACCGTCGCCATTGTTGGTGCCCGCAACGCCTCCGCCGCCGGCATCAAGATGACGCGTCTCCTGGCTGGCGATCTGGGCGAGCGCGGCTACACAGTTGTCTCCGGTCTTGCCCGCGGCATCGACACATCAGCCCATCGCGCCACGCTCACAACAGGCACAATCGCCGTCCTCGCCGGCGGCTTCGACAAGATCTATCCCGACGAGAACATTCCCCTCGCGCACGACATTCTCGACAATGGCGGTGCATTGCTCACCGAAATGCCGCTGGGCTGGGAACCGCGCGCCCGCGATTTCCCCAGGCGTAACCGCCTGGTTTCCGGTCTTTCCCTTGGCGTCGTCGTTGTGGAGGCCGCCAAGCGCAGCGGCTCGCTCATCACCGCACGCCTCGCATTGGAACAGAACCGCGACGTCTTTGCCGTCCCCGGCTCCCCGCTCGATCCGCGCGCCGAGGGCGGCAATGCCCTCATCCAGCAGGGCGCAAAACTCATCACCGGCGCGGGCGACATCATCGAAACCCTGGGCAGCGCCGACCCATCGCGCAATGCCCTGTTCGACCGCGACTGGGAGCCCGACCTGCCGCCCGATGCGCCCCCGCCCAGCGAAGACGACCGCTCCCGCCTGCTCTCTTCTCTCAGTGCGACCCCTATCGACGTCGACGAACTGGTCCGCCAGTCCGGCCTCACTGCTTCCGCCATGCAGATGCTGCTG
This sequence comes from uncultured Devosia sp., assembly GCA_966192215.1. Lineage (GTDB taxonomy): Bacteria > Pseudomonadota > Alphaproteobacteria > Rhizobiales > Devosiaceae > Devosia. Next base: position 9,669 of record CBIGSA010000054.1, read on the forward strand.
CTCGAACTCGACCTCACCGGCCAGATAGAATGGTCCAGCGGGCAATTGGTGGCACTGAAATACAGCTAGAGGAATACCGGTTCCTCGTGCAACTGCACGCCAAACCGCTCCCGCACCGTCTTCTTCACATGCTCGGCCAGCGCCCGCACATCCCCGGCAACGGCTCCGCCATGGTTGACCAGCACCAGCGCATGCCGCTCCGACATGCCCACCGGGCCTAGCCGGAATCCCTTGAGCCCGCTCTTTTCGATCAACCATCCGGCCGAAAGCTTTAACCGCCCATCCGCCTGCGGAAAGGCCGGCGCCGCCGGAAATCCCTCCAGCACCTTCTGCGCTTCCGCCACCGAAACAATCGGGTTCTGGAAGAACGAGCCGGCATTGGGCGTCACCCGCCAGTCGGGCAGCTTGGAATTTCGCAGCGCCACGACCCGATCCATCAGCGCGCGGGGCGTCACATCACCGGCAATATCTGCCAGCCCTGCAAAATTCTGGTTAGGCACCCATGGCGTCGGCAGAAGCAGGCGCAGCGACAGGACCACGTAGCGATCGGGTTCATGCTTGAACAGGCTGTCCCGATAGGCAAACGCACAGTCCTCCTTGAAGAATGTTCGCTCCACTCCAGTCACGCGGTCATAGGCGACAAGGGATTCGAGCACGTCGGCCACTTCGACCCCATAGGCCCCGATATTCTGCACAGGCGCCGCGCCAACGGTGCCCGGGATGAGAGCGAGATTTTCGATCCCGCCCAGGCCCTGCCCGACGGTCCAGGCGACCAGGTCATGCCAGGTCTCGCCCGCCGCGGCTTCAACGAGCACCCCGCTTTCACTGTTCTCCACGATGCGCCGCCCCCGGATCGCCATCACAGCAGTAATGCCGTCGAAATCGGGCGCCAGCACCACATTGCTACCCCCGCCCAATATGCGCAACGGCAGCCCCTGCGCGGCAGAAGCCGCCAGCACCTCAGGCACCATGCCGGGCTCGGTAATGGACACGCCCAAGCGCGATCGCGCGCCCAACGCCAGCGTATTCTGGGTCGACAGGTCGAAATCGGGAATCAGGGCAAGGCTCGAATGGGTCATCGACCCCTAAACACCATTGTTCGGGCCCATTGGGCAATGCCTAACCGCAGGTGTTACCGCCCGCCCTCGACCTTGCGATGCCGCTGCCCGATCCCGCCGGACCCATAGGGATAGTCCGACATTTCCGGCCTGCTGACCTCGCTCAGCCGCGCCAGTTCCGCCTCTCTAAGCACCAGGGTAGCGGCACCCAGATTGTCGGCCAACTGTTCCGTCGTCCGCGCTCCCAGGATTACCGAAGTTACCGCCGGCTGTGCCGCTACCCAGGCCAGTGCGACCTGTGCCATACTGGCGCCGCGGGCCTTGGCGATATCCTCCACCGCGCCGATCACCGCCCAGGTCCGCGCATTGGCATTGCGCTTCTCGAAGGCCTCCATGCCGCGCTTGGGATTTTCGCCCAGCCGTGTCGCGCCCGTCGGCATCTGGTCGCGCTTGTATTTGCCGCTCAACCAGCCGCCGCCCAGCGGCGACCAGGGCAGCAACCCGATTGCCGCATCCTGCGCGGCCGGCACGATTTCATGCTCGATATCACGCACCAGCAGGTTGTATTGCGGCTGAAGCGTTACTGGCGGCTGATAGCCGCTGGCCTTGGCGATCCAGACCGCCTTGGTCATCTGCCAGCCCAGGAAATTGGAAAAGCCGTAATAGGCAATCTTGCCTGATCGGATCGAGTCATCGAGGAACCGCAGCGTCTCCTCGAGTGGCGTCAGCGCATCGAAGGCATGCATCTGGTAAAGGTCGATATGCTCGACCCCCAGCCGCTTCAAGGACGCATCCAGCGCCTCCCGCAGGTTCTTGCGCGACAGGCCCAGATGGTTCGGCCCGTCTCCCATGGGAAACCGCCCCTTGGTCGTGATGACGAGGTCGCGCAGCTTCTTGCTCTTGAGCCACCGCCCAACGATCTCCTCGGAAACCCCGGCGCTATACACATTGGCCGTATCGATGAAATTGCCGCCCGCCGCGACATAGTCATCCATCAGCCGGAACGAGGTCGCTTCATCGGATTCCGCGCCGAAGGTCATCGTGCCGAGACAGTAAGCGCTGACAATGGTGCCGCTGTTACCGAGCTTGCGATAGTCCATATCATATCCTCCAGAGGAGCCCCGGCGCTCCATGGACGACAACGCGCTGCGGCGCGAGCCGGTCAGAATGGAGCGATGCAACGTGGGCTGGGCGCAGAACGCGCAGCCCTAATCCTGCACATCTGGTATGGCAGGCGCAAGACATCCCCGCGGGCCAAAAAATCCTCTCTCATAGAGAGAGTGCCTCTGCGGCCCATTTGCCCACATTGACACCGCATCGCGCCTTCACCATGTTGCGCCACTTCGGAATGAGCGTTGCGGAACGGGTAATCCATGAAGGTCGTCGTCGTTGAAAGTCCGGCTAAAGCCAAGACAATCAACAAATATCTCGGGTCAGGCTATGAAGTCCTGGCCTCGTTCGGCCATGTCCGCGATCTGCCGGCCAAGGATGGTTCGGTCCGTCCCGACGAGGACTTTGCCATGTCCTGGGAGGTCGATACCGCCTCCCGCAAGCGCCTTGCCGACATTGCCGACGCGCTCAAGGGCGCCGATGGCCTGATCCTCGCCACCGACCCGGATCGCGAAGGCGAAGCCATTTCCTGGCACGTGCTCGACGTCCTCCGCCAGAAGAAGGCCCTCAAGAAGGACACGCCGGTCCAGCGCGTTGTCTTCAACGCCATCACCAAGGACGCCGTGACATCAGCCATGGCCAAGCCTCGCGACATCGACATGCCGCTGGTCGACGCCTATCTGGCCCGCCGCGCCCTCGATTACCTCGTCGGCTTCACCCTTTCGCCCATTCTCTGGCGCAAGCTGCCCGGCTCCCGCTCGGCCGGCCGCGTCCAGTCGGTCGCCTTGCGCCTGGTGTCCGACCGCGAAGCCGAGATCGAAAAGTTCAAGCCCGAGGAATACTGGTCTATCGAAGCCAAGCTCGCCCAATCGGGCAAGAGTTTCCTCGCCCGTCTCTTCTCTGTCGATGGCAAAAAGACCGACAAGCTCGACATCAAGACCGGCGAAGACGCCACGGCACTGAAGCAGCTCATCGAAGCGGGTCAGTTCAACGTCTCCAGCGTTGAAAAGAAACCGACCAAGCGCAATCCCTACGCGCCCTTCACCACCTCGTCGCTGCAGCAGGACGCCTCGTCGCGCCTCGGCCTCTCGCCGTCGCGCACCATGCAGATCGCCCAGCGCCTCTACGAGGATGGCCTCATCACCTATATGCGAACCGACGCCGTGCAGATGGCGCCGGAAGGCATCGAGATGGCCCGCTCGGTGATCGGTAAATATTTCGGCGAGGAATACCTCCCCGAAAAGGCCCGCATCTACCAGACCAAGGCCAAAAACGCCCAGGAAGCGCACGAAGCTATCCGCCCCACGGATATGTTCAAGCGCCCGGAAAACCTCAATCTCGATGCCGACCAGGCCAAGCTCTATGGCCTGATCTGGCGCCGCACCCTGGCCAGCCAGATGAAGTCCGCCGAGATCGACCGCACCACGGTCGATATCGCTGTCAATGTTCCCGGCCGCGCGGTGGAACTGCGCGCCGTAGGCTCCGTCGTCACCTTCCCCGGCTTTTTGAAGCTCTATGGTGTCGAGGCCAAGTCCGACGAAGAAACTGAAGACGAGGACGATCGCGAGCTGCCCCCGCTCGCCGTGGGCGACAAGCCCGCGCTTCAGCAGGTCGATGTCGAGCAGCATTTCACCCAGCCGCCATCCCGCTACACCGAAGCCAGCCTCATCAAGAAGATGGAAGAGCTCGGCATCGGCCGGCCCTCGACCTATGCAGCGACGCTCACCACCCTCAAGGACCGCGACTATGTCCGCCTCGAGGGCAAGGCCCTGCACCCCGAAGACCGCGGCCGCATCGTCACGGCGTTCCTGGAAAACTTCTTCACCCGCTATGTCGAATATGGCTTCACGGCGGGCCTTGAGGAACAGCTCGACGAAATCTCGGCCGGCGACCTCGACTACAAGCAGGTCCTGCGCGATTTCTGGAAGGATTTCACCGGCGCCACCGAAGAGATCAAGGATCTCCGCGTTTCCGAAGTGCTCGATGCGCTCAACGAGGCGCTGGCCAGCCGCATCTTCCCGCCGCGCGAGGACGGCTCCGACCCGCGCCGCTGCCCCACCTGCGGCACCGGCACGCTCTCGCTCAAGCTCGGCAAGTTCGGCGCCTTCATCGGCTGCTCGAATTATCCCGAATGCAAGCACACGATGCAGCTCTCCGACGCGGCCTCCGGCCAGTCGAGCGAAGCCGCTGCCGGCGACGGCATCCTGGGCACCGATCCGGAGACCGGCGAACAGGTCTTCCTCAAATCCGGCCGCTTCGGCCCCTATGTCCAGCTCGGCGAAGGCAAGGAGCCGAAGCGCTCCTCGCTCCCCAAGGGCTGGGACTCCGCGAGCCTGACCCTGGAAGGTGCCCTGAAACTGCTCTCCCTGCCGCGCGAAGTCGGCCTCCACCCCGAAACCGGCCTGCCCATCTCGGCCGGTCTCGGCCGCTACGGCCCCTTCGTCCTGCATGACGGCAAATATGCCAACCTGCCCGATGTCGAAGAAGTCTTCACCGTTGGCCTCAACCGCGCCGTCGATCTCATCGCGCAGAAAGCCGCCGGCGGCTTCCAGCGGGCCAGCGCGTCGGCAATCAAGACCTTCGAGCATGACGGCGGGCCTATCAAGATCGCTATCGGTCGCTTCGGGCCCTACGCCAATCAGGGCAAGGTCTATGCCAATATTCCCAAGGATACCAAACCCGAGGATGTGACGCTGGAACAGGCGATTGCCCTGATTGCCGCCAAGATCGAGGCGGGTGGCGGCAAGAAAAAAGCCCCAGCCAAAAAGGCAGCCCCCAAGAAACCGGCAGCCAAGAAAGCGCCCGCGAAAAAGGCCGCGCCGAAGAAAACGGTGAAGGCCGAAGACGTTCCGTTCTAGGAAGCCCCCTCCCAACCTCCCCCTGATAGGGGGAGGAGCCGCGCCGGTGGCAGGATGAGATCGCGCCCCATCCCCGATCTGTTCCTCCCCCTGTCGGGGGGAGGCTAGGAGGGGGTGTCGGGCAA
>CBIGSA010000055.1:0-14800 GCA_966192215.1 uncultured Devosia sp.
GATATCGTGCTGGAACGGCGCATCGAGCGCATTGAGCGCCTGCTCGTGGCGACCGATATGAGCGTGGTGGCGATTGCCAGGGCGACGGGCTTTGCCGATGCCAACTACCTCGCCAAGGCGTTCCGGCGGAAGCGCGGCCTGGCGCCACTGGAGTTTCGTGCACAAGGCCGGCTGGCGGCGGGGGCCTGAGGGGCCACACCAGTCACACCTTGCCTCCCACCCGTTCCCATGCCAAAACCGTCGTTGACGTATAGGGAAAGCAAATGACCAATCCTGTCACCAAGGACCGGCGGCATTTCGAGGATTTGCGCATCGGCGAAGTCATCGACCTGGGGCACGTGACGGTGACGAAGGAGATGATCGTCACCTTCGCCCGCGAATTCGATCCCTTCCCCTTCCATCTCGACGAAGCGGCCGCCAAGGCGAGCCTGCTTGGCGGGCTCGCCTCCAGCGGCTGGCAGACCGGCGGCCTCAGCCTGCGCATGCTCGTGGACAGCTTCCTGAGCAAGGTCGCTTCGGCCGGCGGGCTGGGCTTTACCGACCTCAAGTGGAAAAATCCGGTCATGGTGGGCGACACGATCGGCGGCACGGTCACCATTGCCGACCTGCGCCGCTCCGAAAGCCACCCCCAATGGGGCATCATGACGCTCGATTTCGACGTCCGGAACCAGAAGGACCAGCCCGTGCTCACCATGCGGCTGGCCAACCTGATCGACACGCGCCAGCCGGAGGCATCGGCATGACCCGTTGGTTCGAGGATATCGTCATCGACGAAGTGTTCCAGCTCGGCAGCCACACCTTCAGCGCCGACGAGATCATCCGCTTCGCCTCGCTCTACGATCCGCAATATTTCCACATCGACGCCGCGGCGGCCCAACACAGCCATTTCGGCGGGCTGGTGGCCAGCGGCTGGCATACGGTGAGCGTGGGGCACCGCAAGATGGTCGATGCGCTCTTTGCCGAGGAGGAGCGCCTGCGCGGCCTCGGGCAGGAGCCCGGCGTGTCTGGCCCCTCCCCCGGCGTCAATTCGATGGATTTCAAGGTGCCCGTGCGCCCCGGCGACACGGTGAGCTATGAACTGGTCGTCACCGGCAAGCGCCCATCCAATTCCATTCCCGGCTGGGGCCTGCTCTTCAACAAGCTGACGGCCACCAACCAGCGCGGCGAACTGGTCTATCGGGCGGACCTCGTGGGTTTCTCCAAGCTGCGCGACTACCAGATGCCGCTGCGGCTGCGGGTGTTGCTCGCACTCACCAGAGTGCCGCTCATCGGCCCGCTGCTGAAGCGCGGCTCTTGAAAGCGAACCGGCGCAACTGCACTCTCTGCCCCATGCGCCGAATCGCCCTCATAGCCGCCCTGGCGGCCCTCACCGCCACGCCAGCTTTCGCCCAGAATTTCACGGGCAACTGGGCCTGCCGCGACGCCAACGCCACCAAGGCCGGCATCCTCACCATCTATGGCGAAGTCTATGGCTTCGCTTCGACCGTGGTGGGCGACGCCAGCTCGGGCACCGGCACCATCACCGCCTACCAGGACGGGGTGACCTTCAACGACGGGGGCCTGCGCACCACGCGCACCATCCAGGTCGGCCGCATGATCCCCGATCCCACCTATGGCACCGCCATCCAGCTCGAAACGCCGGACACGATCGTGATGTTGTGTACGCCGAGGTAGGCACCCTTCACCTCTCCCTTCGGGGGAGAGGTAAAAGCGACATTCCGCCACGCCCCGCTTGAACTTTTCCACCAATCGGGCATTTTCTCCATGCGGCGCCGGGCCCCTCTGGCGAGGATTACTTATGTCCTCGTGATGTCGGAGCTGCTCCAAACTTCATGGAGAAAGGTCCGGCGATGGAATCGCTTCTTGGCGCCCTTATGGGCGATTTTCTGGGTACCCCCGTCTATTTCTGGGTCGCGTTCGTCGCGATCGTCATTGGCCTGCTGGTCTTCGACCTGGGCATCCTGCACCGCGATGAGCACGAGATCGGCGCGCGTGAAAGCCTTACGCTCTATGGCTTCTATGTTGCCATAGCCCTTGCTTTCGGTGGTTGGGTCTGGTGGCAGCGTGGCGCCGAAGCCGGGCTCGAATTCTATACCGGCTACCTGATCGAGCAGTCCCTGGCGATGGACAACATGTTCGTCATCGCCACCATTTTCGGCTTCCTGGCCATTCCCCGCATCTACCAGCACCGCGTGCTGTTCTGGGGCATTCTAGGCGTCATCCTGTTCCGCGCCGTCCTCATCGGGCTGGGCGCAGCCCTGGTCTACCAGTTCAACTGGATTCTGTTCGGCTTCGGCGCCTTCCTGGTCTTCACTGGCCTCCGCATGTTCCGCCACCAGGACGAGGAGCCCGATATCGAGCACAATCCGGTCTTCCGGTTCCTGACCAAGCGTTTCCGCGTGACCAAGGAGCTGCACGGTCGCAACTTCACGGTCAAGCAACCCGACCCCAGGACCGGCAAGCTCGTGACCTGGCTGACGCCGCTGGCCGTGGCGCTGATCATGGTGGAGGTTGTCGACCTGATCTTCGCCGTGGACTCGGTGCCGGCCGTCTTCGCCGTCACGCAGGACACGTTCATCGTCTATACCTCCAACATCTTTGCCATTCTCGGCCTGCGGGCGCTCTATTTCGCCCTTGCCGCCGCGATGAATCGCTTCCGATACCTGCAGACTTCGCTCGCCATCATCCTTGTGCTGGTGGGCATCAAGATTTTCCTCGTGCCGCTGCATATCCATATCGACACGCTGCTGAGCCTCCTGGTGACGCTGTCGATCCTGGCTGGTGGCGTGATCTTCTCGCTGTGGAAGACCCGCAACGAGGCCGATATCGGGGCCGAACAGGCTCCGCAAACGGGGCGACTGGAACCCTGAAGGAGGAGAACTGACGGGCCGGCGGTTGACGCCGGCCCGTCCTTTTTCTATCTTCCGCCTCGTTTCAAAGACGAGGTCCTCGCACAAATGAACTGAGAACTTGCCCCGGACGCCCGAGATTCCGCCGTTCCGCGCCTGCGCGTGACCGGAGAATCATGGATGCCGTTCAGCGCGAGTCCAGATTCAGGTGCATGTCTGCCGTAGCGGCAGGCCGACCCATCCCCTCTCCCTGACGGCATCCCGGCGTCCGACCAAAACCACGCTTCATCGCGCGGCGCTTTTGCTTGCGTCACGCATAGCCCGTTTTCAACCCCGTTGCCGCGCCGAGAGCGCCGGACGGGGCGAGTGAAAGGTTTTGCTCATGCCTAAGAATATCTTCCAGCGGCCCCAGCCGGTCGCCCGCACCCACAATGTGCCGCGCCACGGCGCACCGATCCCGATGCGCAAGGTGGAGGCCAAGAAGGTCGTCCAGCCCAAGGAGCAGACTTTGCCGCTCCCCCCGCGGGATGCCGTGCTCGTATACCGGCTTTGACAACTGGCCCGGCGCCCCTGGGCGCCGGGCCATGGTTTGCACCAGTCTTGCCGCATTTGCGGTCTAGCCAAGGCGTAATGACAAGAAGGAGACGATGATGGGTGTGATCCACGAAATCGTATTCGACTGCGACAAGCCGGCCAAACTGGCCGCTTTCTGGGCCAACCTGCTCGATGGCTATGCCATCCGCGCCTATGACGATGCCGAAATCGCCCGGCTGGCCGCTCTGGGGCTGACGCCCGAAACCGATCCGACCGTCATGGTCGACGGTCCCGGACCTTCGATCTGCTTCCAGAATGTCGAGGGCCGCCGCTACGACAATAATCGCGTGCATTTCGACATCGAGGTCGACGACCGCTCCGGCACCGTCGAGCAATTGCGCGAGTCCGGTGCAGAAGTGGTGCGCGTACTGCCCACCTATACGGTGATGCGCGACCCCGAGGGCAATCAGTTCTGCCTGGTCGATAAGCGCGAAGCCATGGCCGCCTGATAACTCCGTACGCCACCGCGCACCGATGCTGACAGGCCCTGTCAGCACGCCCGATCATGGTGGATTTCACCAGAACGGAGTTTCGCCATGTCCCTTATCGCCTCCTGCCATTGCGGCGCCACCCGGATCGAGCTGCCGGGTCTGCCCGTCCATGCCAAGGAATGCAATTGCAGCTACTGCGCCCGCACCGGCGCGGTCTGGGGCTACTACAATGACGGCGACATGAAGTTCGTGTCGCAGCAGGGCGAAAAGACCTATTCGGCCAGCGACGGCATGAACCAGCACCATTTCTGCGGCAATTGCGGCATGCAGACCTGGGGCGACTCGCCCGACTGGGCCTCGGTCTACAATAATGACGGCACGCCCAAGGAAGGCTTTGCGCCTGGCAGCATGCCAACGCAGCGGACCTATGCGGTCAACCTGCGGCTGGTCGACGATCTCGACTGGTCGGGTATCGCCGTCGAAAAGGTGGACGGACGCAGTAGCTGGTAGGTGCGCCCGGCCTGCCTACTTCGCCTGCCGCTCGAACAGCCCCACCATCAGTACTCCGGCCAGGAATCCGCCCAGATGGGCCTGCCAGGCCACCGACACTTCCATGCCGGTCAGCATCGGCAGCAGCGGCACGGCTGCGTTGAGCACGACCCAGATCAGGATGAAGAAGCGCGCCCTGGTGTCCTGCCACAGGTCGCCGAAACTGGCCAGCCGCCGCCCCATGATCACCCGCTCGCCGGTTTCGGGGTGCTGCGCCACGATGACGGGCTGGAAGATGAAGCGCATGGCCGCGCCTGTCAGCCCCGCGACCCCGCCCGAGGCGCCCACCAGATAGGCGCCCGAATAGAGCGTCGTCGCCGCGAACAGCGCGGCGCCCGCCGCCGCCGAGACGAAGAAGATCGCCAGCATCGGCCCTGCCCCATAGCGCCGCGATACCGGAGTGGCGAAAATGGCGAACCAGGCGGCATTGATCAGCAGATGCTCCCAGCCCGCATGCAGCAGGGCATGGCTGAACGGCGTCCAGATCAGCGGCACCGCCAGGCTCGGATCGTCCAGTCCCGCAATGATACGCAATGGCTGGAAGGCGAACCAGAAGACCAGTTGCGCCTGCCCCGCCTGGTTAAGCACCAGGGTTGACGCAATATGAATGGCCACCAGCACGCCGATCACGGCCGTCACGTCACCCGGCAGCAGGAAGACCGGCTCCCGTCCCTGCTGCGGCGCGTTTTCTGGTGCCCGATCTTGTTCACGCATCACTTCGCTCCGACTCGCTGGCGCCCTGCGCCTTGCGCTCCTGTTTTCCACATTGGACGCGCCGCGTTAACCTTAACTGTTCTTTAAGAGCGCTTTTGCCCCGCGCTTTTGCGAAAGTCGTCCTGCGGCGGCTGTGTTCCGAGGGGGGAACGCCCGTCCGCGCATGCCGGGTCGGGAAAAAACTATGCAAAAGACGAGCACCAGGACGCTTTACGACTATTGGAATTCCATTCGCGGTGCGCGCAGCGCCCCCGACCGCAAGGACATCGACCCCACGCGTATCCGCGATGCCCTGGCCTATACCTTCATTCTCGAGCTCGACGAGAGCGACAAGTTCTCCTTCCGCCTGGCCGGTTCGCATCTCTGCACCAGCTATTGCCGCGAGCTCAAGGGCCGCTCCTTCTCGGCACTCTGGCATGAGCGCGACAGCGACGCGATGGAAACCCTGATCCGCGCCGTCACCGAGGATCACGCCGTGGCTCTGGTCACCTTCCAGGGCACCACTGCCCTGCACACCAAGGTCAGCTTCGAAACCATCCTCATGCCGCTGCGCCACAATGGCTCGACCCATACGCGCCTGCTCGGCGCCATGACGGCACTCGATGAGCCTTACTGGCTCGGCGTGCAGCCCGTCATCGAGCAGCGCATCACCGGCCTGCGCCTGCTCTGGCCCGACGATATGGGCATCGAGGATTCGGTGCGCGAAGTGGCGACCAATGTGGTCAATGACGTCAGCTTCGGCGGCGCCGCGGCACCCCTGGCCATCCCCGCCGTCGTCTATGGCCGCACCGCCCGGCGCTATGCCCATCTGGCCGTCATCGACGGCGGCCGTCAGTAAGCATTTCCTCTACCCAATTGCTGCAATTTGCGCGGCATCGGCTGCGCAAAACCCCTGATTGCAATACCTTGCGTTAACCAAGTCGGGCTAGCTTGTTGTGGAAACACAAGCGTCAGTGATCCGGCGAATGCTCAGCGACGACCTCCCCTCACCGCAGTTCATCGCCCCGGCCCGCACCCGCGCGGACGCGGGCAAGTTCCAGCGCGTGAAAGTATCGGTGCTGGGCCGCTACATGCTGGCCGATCGTCGCGAATTCCCCTGCCAGATCCTGGAAATGTCGCCCGGCGACGCCGTGGTCATCGCCCCCGTGGCCGGCATTGAGGGCGAAAGGGTCATTGCCTATGTCGACCATGTCGGCCGCATCGAGGGCACGATCATCAAGCAGATCGATGGCGGTTTCCTGATGGATATCGCCGCCTCGCCGCGCAAGCGTGACAATATGGCGGCCCAGCTCACCTGGCTGGCCAACAAGGATGTGCTCAATCTCCCCGAGGACCGTCGCCACGAGCGCGTCGTGCCCGATATCCGCCATTCCACCGTCGTGCTCGACGATGGCCGGCGCTACAATTGCAAGATCATCGATATTTCGCTCTCCGGCGCCGCCATCGAGCTCGATGTGCGCCCCGCCATGGGCACGCCGGTCACTTTGGGCCGCATGCGCGCCCGCGTCGTCCGCCACTTCCAGAATGGCGTCGCCGTCGAATTCGCCTCCGCGCAGGAAATGCTCACGGTCATCCAGCAGAACCTGCGCATGAACTGACTGATGGTCAGCCATGCGGCGCGCCTCGCGCCCTGGTGATTTTCCTGCCGCGCCGCAGCCGTTATGATACTTTCATGACAACAATCCTTCGCGCCTCGACCCTGGCAACGGCTACCGCCACCTTCCTTGCCTTTGGCTCCCCCCAGGGCGCTTTCGCCGATGGCCGGGGCGATTGGGACGGCTATGCCTGGCAGAAGATCGAGATCGCCGACTGCACGTCCAGTGGCACCGTGCTGGAATGCCCGTTTTATCACCAGAAATGGGACTGGAAGCGCAATCAGTGGGTCGACATCGTGGTCGCGCTCGACCTGGCCGGTGGCGTGCTGCATCTAACCCAGCGCCTCACCGACAACGATCCGGGCGACAGCGACTATGTCTGCGTCACCGCCCTGGCCGTCGACGCCGCCGGAAGCGACATCGTGGCCCATCACCAGAACTGGTTCATGAAGCCCGGCGCCACCGAGGAACGAGCCTTCAGCTACACGTCCAACGCGCTGGACAAAGTCACCACCATCCATATCGGCTCCAAGCAATGCCGCTATGGCGGCAACCAGGATGACGCGCTCTATGCCCGCATCCTCGCCGGAATCCATTCCTGAGCCGCAAACGCCAAGTCCCTGGCGAGCATGGTTAATTACCCCCGAATCCAATCGATAAAACACGCATAAAAACTGCGTTGTAGTTTTCGGACCGGGGCAAGTCGCGCCCCCTAACGTGGTCTCCATCAGGGAGATCACACAATGTTTTTCAACGGGAAAGGACTGCAAGCCGCGTTGCTCGGTGCCCTTCTGGCACTGGCCGTCGCGCCGGCCCAGGCCTTCGACACCACCAACGTCGCCTTTGTGCAGACCGTTGGCGGCACCACCTCCATTCCGGTGGGCCATGCCGAATTCTGCCAGCACCGGCCCGACGAATGCCGTGCCAATCCAGATCCCGTCGCTGCCGTGTCGCTGAACGAGGGCCTGTGGCAGCAATTGCTGGCCGTCAATGCTGGTGTCAACCAGGCCGTCGTTCCGGTCACCGACCAGGAGCTCTACCAGGTCGCCGAATTCTGGACCTACCCCAATGGCTATGGCGATTGCGAGGATTATGCCCTGGCCAAGCGCCGCGCGCTCATCGAGGCCGGCTGGCCGGCCTCGACGCTGCTGATGGCAGTGGTCAAGCAGGCCAATGGCGAAGGCCATGCCGTGCTCATGGTCCGCACCGATCGCGGCGACCTCGTGCTCGACAACCAGATCGGCACCGTCGATCTGTGGAACCAGACGCCCTACAAGTTCATCAAGCGCCAGTCGCAGGCCAATGCCGGCCAGTGGGTCGACATGATCGACACTCGCGACATCGTCATCACCACCGCCGGCATCAACTAATACGAACAAGCGGGAGAGCAAACTCCCGCAGTCTTCCGGACCCCGCCCCAAGCCTATCCCTGATAGGGGTCTGATGAATGAGGCCAGCTTCGAGCCCCGAAGCTGGCCTCATTGTTTATTCGACCGGCGCCGTCTGTTTTGTCGATGCGATTGGACGGCGCTCAATGCGTCCCACCCACAATCGCCTCCCCGGACTTGATCCGGGGGCCTCTCGCCGCTTGCGCAAGATGGAGAGTGACCCGCGGATCAAGTCCGCGGGAGGCGCCGCTGCGTAGGGGAAATAAGGGACCAACCCCAAGATATGGCAGGTGGCTAGAACCGCACCGCCACATAGACACCCATGAACAGCAATCCGGTGAGGAATGCCCAGCCGAAGGCAACCACGGCCGAAACCAGCGCCGAGGTCATGGAAATCGTGCCGTCTTCCTCATGCCGCCAGCCCATCTGCAGCATGATATAGGGCCCGCAGACGAAGCTCATCACCAGGTTGCCCAGGGAGCTGATGAAGGTCTTGCCGTCATAGCGCAGCATGGCCTGCTGGCGCGCCAGCCATTGATAGAGATGCGTTCCCGCCCCGGCGATGCACAAGCCCACGCCGATCAAGAAGGCTGCGAGCAGCAATTCCTTGGTCATGCCAATCCGTCCCCGCGACCCTTCGTTAACACTTCATTAAGCATATTGCCGGCGTGATGGCCTGTCACGTCCCCTTGGCTGATTTGGTTAATGCTGGAGATGAGTTCGCAACCGGCTCCCGCCGCCCGCCATTCCGGTCCCTCTTCACTGGCGTACAATCTCGCCGGAATTGCCGTTCTTGTGCTGCTGCTGGCCGTGGGCATGGCCTATCTGATCGATAGTCTGGGCCGCACCAGCCGCGTGCCCGCGCCTGCGCTCGACGATGCCGATCCTGTATCGCAAACCATTTCGGGCCGCGAATTGTCCATTCCCGCGACCTGGTTTCGCTATGGCGAGCAGGTCCGCGACGGCTTCACCAGCCAGATCGACCTGCGCATCCTCTACGCCCCTGAAGGCGTTGCACCCGCCCTACCCGTCGACATAACCCTCTTGCCGCGCAGCCGTGTCCGCGCCAGCGCCAGCCTGCTCGATCGGGTCTATCTGCATCAATTCGCCGACGATACGCTGGGCGGCGTTCCGGGCCTTGTCGGCAAGCCTATGCTGGCCAGCAATGGCTATGAAGGCGAAAGCATCTGGTATGACGCGCTCTCGCCCGACCCCTTCGTCGCCAAATGCGTGCAACCCCTGGAGCCGGGCGGTCCCGCCCAGTGCGTCCGCACCGTCTATCTCCCCAGCGGCATCGGCGCCGTCTACACCTTCGACGCGACGCTCCTGCCCACCTGGCGCCAGTTCGATACTGAAATGCAGCGCTGGTTGGAGCCTATCGGCGCCTGGTAGGCCGGCCAATTGCAGCATGGAACCCGTCCTCTGCCGCATTCGTTCCGCCTCATTGGCGGCTGGGCATGCGCCTGGCCGCACTTTTGCACAGGAGAGCGAAATGCAGGTCAGGGACGCAATGCATGCCGGCGTGACTTGGGTCGGGCCGGAAACCAGTATCAACGAGCTCGCCCGCAAGATGCGGGACGAGGATATCGGCGCCATCCCCATCGGCGAGAATGACCGGCTGATCGGCATGGTCACCGATCGTGACATCGCGCTGCGCGGCCTCGCGGATGGCCACGACGTCGAAAGCCTTACTGCGCGCGATGTCATGTCCAGCCCGATCGTCTATTGCCGCACCGACGAGGATATCGGCGACGCGATCCGCATCATGGAAGACAAGGCCATTCGCCGCTTGCCTGTTATCGACGAGAACAAGCGCATGGTCGGCATGCTGGCCCTGGGCGATATCGGCGATTGTGCCCCGCGCGACATGTCCGCCGAGGTCATGCAGGCCGTTTCCGCCCATCACGCCTGATGTCGAATTTGAAGGAGTGACGAAAATGCAGCATTCAGAAAGCAATCCGCTCCATCACACCCAGAAGATGAAGCAGCACCTCGCCGATACGGTGACCCATCTCCGCGAAGATATCGAAAAGGTCGATGACCCTCAGTTCAAGGCCATGTTCGAAACCTCAGCCGAGGTTCTGGGCGGGCTGATCAAGGCCTTCGACGATTTCGAGCGGAAGAACGAGCCGGCCTGGCGTCAATAACGCCACGGACAACAATCAGACCTGGCCGCAGGATACCGCGGCCAGTCGCTCCGGATAGTCAGTCGGGCGATCAGCTCACTTCGTCCAGATCGATGTCGAGGATCGACATGTTGAAGATGTAGGACTTGTCGCCGTCCTCGTCGTCCACGTGAATAAGCCCGATCGATTCATCGCCAATGAACACTTCGACGGAATCGTTGAGCTTGGCGCGCGGCCGCACGTCGATGTTCTTGTTGTTGAATTTCAGTTGCAGGAACTTCTGCAGCTTGATGATCTCGGGATGGTTCACTGTCCATGTCCTGCTGAATTGCGTTGAGCCGGCAATCTAGTCACCATTGCAACGCATACAAGCCCCGAATGGAGGCATTTTAGCGGTAACAAGCTGCGGCGCGGGGTTGCGGCGGCGGAGCTTCAGCCGTTCAGGTCGTGGACAAGAACCACCTGGTCCATTACCAGCGCCGGCTGGGCACAGCCCGCTTCACCGATCACCTTGGCCGGCACGCCCGCCACGGTGACACGCGGCGGCACTTCCTTGAGCACGACCGAGCCAGCCCCAATGCGCGAGCAATCGCCGATGATGATATTCCCCAGCACCTTGGCACCCGCCCCGATCAGCACGCCATTGCCGATCTTGGGATGGCGGTCCTGGTCGGACTTGCCGGTGCCGCCCAGCGTCACATTCTGCAGCATCGACACATTGTCGCCCACCACCGCGGTTTCGCCAATCACCAGCCCCGTGCCATGGTCGAGCATGATGCCCTTGCCCATCGGCACGGCGGGATTGATATCGACCTGGAACACCTGGCTGGCCCGGCTCTGCAGATAGAGCGCGAAGTCGCGCCGCCCGGCCTTGAACATGGCATGGGCAAAGCGATGGGTCTGGATGGCCTGGTAGCCCTTGAAGAACAGCAGCGGCTCGATAGCCCGGTGGCAGGCCGGATCGCGCTCCAGCGTCGCCGCCAGATCCACCCGCGCCAGATCCCCGATGCCAGGGGCGTCGCTCAGCGTTTCGGCAAAGGCCTGGCGGATCAAATCGGCCGAAACGTCGTCATGGTCGAGTCGCGCAGCCAGGCGATGAGCCAGCGCCTGTTCGAACGTGTCGTGATTGAGGACAGCCGAAATCGCCATGTTGGCCAATGATGGCTCATCCGCCACGATCTGCCTGGCCCCGGCGCGCACCGCGTCCCAGACGGGATCGACCGACTTGATCTCCGCCGACTTTCTGGCGCTGCTGGACATGGCGCGTCTCCGCTTTATCGTGGAACACCGATATAAGCCATTTGATGCTGCAAGACAAAGCCCCGGCGCATCATTTGGTTCACGTTTGCCTGTCTCAGGCGAAAGTCCTGCTCAGGAAGTCCAGCGCCGCCGCCTTGAACGCCTTGTCGCCCGTGGCCCGCATATGGTCGCGCTTGGGAATGACGAAGGCCTCCGCCCGCGGCAGCAATTCGGCCAGCGGGCCGGGCGGCCCCGCCATCTCGTCGGCTTCCCCCACCGCCACCAGCACAGGCACATCGATCCGCCGCACATCAGCCCGCGCCATCGGCTGCCGCGACGTTTCCATACAGGCAGCCAGCGCGTGTCGATCCGATTTCGTGTGATCGGCAAAAATGCGGAACTGTCGTGCCGTAGGATGAGTCAGCCCGTCCAGCGAAGGCGCCAGGAGCCCGGAAATGATGTCATTGCCGTCGCTGAGTCCGTTGACCAGGTTCATCCCCATGCCGCCGAAAATGACGCAGGCCACCCGCTCGGGATGCTCATAGGCAAGGAACGCGCTTATCCGCGCGCCCATTGAATAGCCCAGAATGGCTGCCCGCTCGATGCCGAGATGGTCGAGCAACGCCACCGCGTCGCGCGCCATGTCCGCCGGATAATATCGCTCGGGATCATGCGGCTTGTCGGAAGCCCCGTGTCCCCGGTTGTCGAGCACGATGGCGCGGTACCCGGCACCCACCAGCGTTTCGACCCAACCGGTGTCGATCCAGTTGACCTTCCCGCTGGACGCAAAACCATGAATGCAGAGCACGGGAAGTCCCGCACCAAAGGACTCATAGGCGAGCGTCAGGCCATCGGACTGGTATGTGGGCATTCGCAGGTTCCGCTTCTCGATGCTAACAGCCTGCTAGCATGAATTCACCGGTTGCGGTGGGCTGTGGACCGGTTCGGACGTGGCTCCGAGGTCTTTCTTTCAAGCCGTGCTTCGCATATGGTCCGGCCAAATCAAACAGGTTTTCTTGCCATGGCCCACGGTTCCACGCCCCATTTCCACAATACCGAAGGTCTCCGCCAGATCGAGGTCGGGTCCAAGGAATTCATGTGCGTCGGCGCCCTGCCGCCCTTTGACCACCCCCATATCTATATCGACATGGGCAAGGACAATGAGGCGGTTTGCTCTTATTGTTCAACGCATTACGTCTACAATTCGCGCCTGGCACCCGGCACCGCCAACCCGCTTTCCGCGGTCTTCCAAGCCGACGCCGCCTGAAGCATCGGACCGAGCTAGGCCATGCCCGGCACGGGCCGCACCTACTACATTGCCGGCGCCGGAATCGCCGGCATGACGCTGGCTCTGGCGCTGGCCAAGTTCGGCGCCGCAGTGGTCATCCTCGAGCGCAGCCAGACCATTTCCGAATTCGGCGCCGGCCTGCAGGTCAGCCCCAACGCCCGGAAAATCCTCGACAATCTGGGGCTGGGTGAAGCCGTTGCTGCTCGCAGCCTCGAACCCGCAGGCATAGACATCTACCCCTGGCACCGGCCCGATCCGCTGGTCACCCTCGAACTCGGCGTCATCATGCGGCAGCGTTTCGGCGCGCCCTACGCCGTCATGCACCGCGCTGACCTGGCCGATGCGCTCTACAAGGCCTGCCGGCGCTTCGCCAATATCGACATTCTCTTCGGCGTGCGCGGCTGGGACGTGGTCTCCCATGCCCGGGGTATTACCGTCACCATCGACGAGGCCAACGGTCAGACTCGCACCGGCCGGGCCCAGGCCTTTGTCGGCGCCGATGGTGTCCATTCCCGGACTCGCACCGAACTGCTCGGCGGACCATCTGCCCGCCATACCGGCAGCGCCGCCTGGCGAACGTTGCTGCAAGCCTCTGATGTCGCAGGAAAATTGCCGTTGGACCGGGTCTCGGTCTTCCTCGCGCGCGACTTCCATGCGGTGACTTATCCCCTGCCCCATCGCGGTCAGGTAAACTTGGCGCTCTTCGCCCCGCAGCGAAATCCGTCAGACAAAGGAGATAGTCCCGCCTTGCCGAAAGCCGTCAAAAACTGGCCGCTCCTGTCTTCACTGCTCGCGGCGGCGCACGACTGGACGGCCTGGCCGCTTTACACGGTCGCCACGCCAAACTGGCACGACGGCAATATCGGCATTCTCGGCGATGCCGCCCATGCCATGGTGCCGTTCCAGGCGCAAGGCGCCGCCATGGGCATCGAGGATGCCGCCGTACTCGCGCCACTGCTGATTTCCGAGCGCAGCGCCGAAGCGGCATTCGAGAAATACGAAAAGCGCCGCCAGCCCCGCACTGCCCGCGTCGCGCGCGTTTCAGCCGGCAACGGCCGCATCTTCCACCTGCCCTGGCCGCTGAGCGCGGCCCGCAATGCGGTGATTGCCCTGCAAGGCGGCCGCGGGCATCTGCGCCGGCTGGCCTGGCTCTATGGCCACGAAATCAATAGTTAATATGTTGATATATAATAATTATTTCGCTTCCGCGATCAATCGGCTCAGCCGTGCCCACAGGTCTTCGATCGTGTCGGCGAACTGCACCGCCCGTTCGTAGCCGGCCAGCCCCGGCGACAGCACGTCGGCGGCATAGCCGCGCAGCACTTCATAAGCCCGGTGCCGGTTGAGCATGACCACCGGCGGGGTCAGCCCCTGCGCCCTGGCACTTGCCCAGGTGCCGAACAAGGCCGACGCCGAAGCCAGAGAGCCCGGCAGTGCCACATAGGCCTGGGCCAGTTGCGCCACGCGCGCCAGCCGCTCCGCCTTGTCGGGCACGACTTCCATCGTCACCCCGGCCAGCGCCCGCGGTAGCGCAATGGTCGCATCGGCCACGATCTGCACCATGCCCCCCGCCGTGCGCGCCGCGGTAATCAGCGGCACCGGAATGATGCCGTTTTCGGCGAGGCACACGATATGCATGCCGCGCCGGGCGAAATAGCTGCCGGCCTGGCTCATGATCGAGGCGCGCTCGGCATCGCCCGGCCCCTTGTCCGAGGCAAAGACGGCGACGACGGGCGAAGCGGCGGGATTCATCATGCTCATCGGCCGCGCTTCAGCCCGCCAAGAATGCCGCGCACCAGCGCGCTGCCCAGCCGGTTGGCCACCGTCCGCGCCAGCGAATTCATCGCTGCCTCGGCCGGCGTCTGCCGGCTGGAACTGCGGCGCGGCCTGTCGTCCTGATAAGTCCGCTCGGCCTTGCGCAATTCGTCGTCCTGACGCTGCTTTTCCTCGGCCAACTGCCGGTCCCGCGCCCTGCGCGCCAGCACTTCAAAGGCCGAATCCCGGTCCACGACACTGTCGTAAAGCCC
>CBIGSA010000056.1:0-14781 GCA_966192215.1 uncultured Devosia sp.
CCGGCGACGCCGGCAAGGGCTTTGCCGTGGTGGCCGTGGAAGTGCGGCGCCTGGCACAGTCGGCGGCCAGCGCATCGGCCGACGTCAAGGCGCTGGTCGAGCAATCGGCGGGCGAGGTCAGGGGCGGGTCGCAACTGGTCTCGGACGCCGCCGAGCGCCTCGCCGGCATGGTCGATGCCGTGCGACAGAATAGTGCCCTGGTGGAAGCCATCGCCAAGGCCAGTGGCGACCAGGCCAATGCCATCGACGAAGTGTCCATGGCGGTGCGCACGCTGGATGAAATGACCCAGCACAATGCCGCGCTGGTGGAAGAAACCAATGCCGCCATCGAGCAGACCGAGGCCCAGGCCCAGACGCTGGACGGGATCGTGGACATATTCGTGCTCGAACGGGATGAACAGCCGGCGGCCGTCCCGCGAAAGCGCGTTGCCTGACGTCAGTCCAGGGCGGCGCCGACCAGCGCTTTGGCATGCAGGTCGGTCGTGTCATAGACGGGCAGCGGGCTGACATCGTCGTCGATCAGCATCGTGATTTCGGTGCAGCCCAGGATCACCGCTTCCGCCCCGCGCGCCGCCAGCTTCTCGATGGCCGAGACATAGACGCGCCGGGACTCTTCGCGCACTATGCCCCGGCACAATTCCTCATAGATGATGCCGTTGAGATTGGTGCGATCGACCTCGGGAATGAGCGCTGCAAGTCCACGCTCGGCCAGCCGGTCGCGGTAGAAGCTCATTTCCATGGTGAAGCGCGTTCCCAGCAGTCCCACTGTCTCGAACTTGTCCCTCAGCAGCGCATCGCTGGTAGGGTCGGCGATATGGATGAAGGGAACGGAGATAGCGTCGATGATCTGGTCGGCCACGATATGCATGGTGTTGGTGGCGAGACCAATGACTTCGGCGCCACCAGCTTCGAGCCCCCGCGCAATTTCGGCCAATTGGCGGCCGGCACTACCCCAGTCGCCCGCTGCCTGCATTTCGGCAATCGGCGCGAAATCCACCGAATGGACGATCAGCGGCGCCGAATGGAGCCCGCCCAGCCGCGCCGCGGTCTCCTGGTTGATGACGCGGTAGTAATGCGCGGTCGATTCCCAGCTCATGCCGCCGATCAGGCCGATGGTCTTCATGCGAAGCGCCCGGGAATATCGGCAAAGGCCTCGACGACCTTCTCATACGCGTCCCGCTTGAAGGGGACGATCAGGCCGGGCATGCGGCTGAGCTTTTCCCAGCGCCAGGCGTCAAATTCGGCGGGATGCTTGCCGCCGCCGGGATTGGCCACGTCGATCTCGTCGTCATTGCCGGTGAAGGCAAAGGCGAACCAGCGCTGGCGCTGGCCGCGATACTTGCCCCGCAGGGCGCTGCCCAGTTCTTCGTCCGGCAGGTCGTAGTAGATCCATTCCGGCGCCTCGGCGAGCAGGCTCACCGCATTGATGCTGGTTTCCTCGTAGAGTTCGCGCAGCGCAGCCTTAAGCGGATCCTCGCCCTTGTCGATACCGCCCTGCGGCATCTGCCAGGGAGCGCCGTATTCGGCATTCTTTTCGGGGTCTCCCTCCGGCTTGCGCCGGCCGATAAACACCTCACCGCGGCTGTTGAACACGGCAATGCCCACGCAGTCACGATAGGGCAGGGATTCACGATCAGGACGGGCAGGCATGGCAAAATCTCTATTTCATCAGGGCGCTGGCCGGCACCAGCACGATGCCCCTGGGCTCCAGCTCGCGCGACCATTCCGTCACGGCAGAAACCGATATGGGCAGGGCACTCACAATACCGATTGCGTGGCCGTTCTCCAGCGCCTTGGCCTCAAGGCTGGCAAGCGCTGCAAGAATGGCCTGGCGCGACGGATTGGCATCGATCACCAGGTCCGCCCGCGAGAAGGGGACCTTGTTGCCCTCGGCCAACTGGTTGGCCAGCGACCGGTTGGAGGAGCCGTCGTCGATATAGCCCAGGCCGCGGGCGCCCAGCTCCTCCATGATGGGGGAGAAATCGGCTGCCGAGGCGGTAAAGCGGGCGCCCATATTGTTGATGACACCAACATAGCCGCCGAAACGCGCCATCAGCCAGAACAGCTTGTCGAGATTGGCGCGCAGCGGCTCGCCGGTCAGCAGCGTCTGCGGGCCAGGGTCGTTCTGCGGGAAGTCGAAGGGTTCGAGCGGGATTTCCAGCAGCACTTCATGCCCATCCGAACGAGCCGCCGCCACCGTCGTGGTCAGCGTCTTGCCATAGGGGGCAAAGGCCAGTGTTACATCGTCGGGCAATTGGTCGATGGCATCGAGCGAGCCCTGCTCGTTGATGCCCAGGCCCGTCACGATAACGGCGATCGTGGCCATGCCGCTGGTCGTGGCCGCGTCCACCGGGCGCGCATAGGTGGCGAAGGGCGTCTGTCCCGTGGTCGAGATACGCGGAATCGGGCCGTTGCTGGTTTCTTCGCTGAGATCGGGCAAGGCGCCGAAAATATCGGGCAAGCTGGCAATGGAGCTGGCGCCCGACGTGCCCGCTGGTACGCTGGTGATCGAGCCGTCGGCCGGATATTGCTGCGGGTCGGCCGTAATGGTCACCGGGCTGGAGCTGACCTGGTTGGCCACTTCGTTGCTGTTACGCGTCGAGGCGATGGCCACTTCTTCGCTTGGCCTGCCCCCATTGGGGTCGTCGGTCAGTACCAGGCGCAGCACGAAAGCGACGGCAATGAGGGCGAGCACGGCGAACAGCGTGCGCGCCACCGGCAGATGCGGACGCTGGCCACCGGGCTTGCGCTTGCGCCCGGTCAGTGGCGTCGTCAGGTCATTGGCCATCGTTCATGAGTTCCGCACGATGCAAAGACA
The DNA here is from genome assembly GCA_966192215.1 of uncultured Devosia sp. GTDB lineage: Bacteria > Pseudomonadota > Alphaproteobacteria > Rhizobiales > Devosiaceae > Devosia. The sequence goes on from CBIGSA010000056.1 coordinate 2,819, forward strand.
TTGGGGCGAGACAGCGAATCAGCCGCCTCGCCCCATGCGATTTCATAACACAGCCGGCTGCCCGGCCGTTATTCGACCACGGCCGGGTAAGCCGGATTGGTCTCGGCCCCATCGATCAGGCGAATGGCATATTGCAGCTGGGTGTCTTCCGCCTTGTCGGCCGGCACATAGACCGAGGAGCCGACGCTGGTCTCTTCCTGGCCCTCGATGGTGATGTGGCCTTCGAGCCCTGCCTCGCCGATGATCTCGTCGCGGCCCTGGAATTCCTCGGGCACGACCTGCTTGATCTCGATGTCGGGCGTGATGCCCAGCGCCTGGATCGAGCGGTTGTTCGGCGTGTAGTAGCGCGCCGTGGTTAGCCGCATGGCGCCGTCCGGCCCCAGCGAGATGATCGACTGCACCGAGCCCTTGCCGAAGCTGCGCGTGCCGATAACGGTGGCACGCTTATGGTCCTGCAGGGCGCCGGCCACGATTTCGGAGGCCGAAGCCGAGCCACCATTGATGAGCACGACGAGCGGCACATCCGCGATCATGGCGTCCAGCGCGTCGGGCTGGGCGTCATAGCGGGCGCTTTCCTCGGGGATGCGGCCGCGGGTCAGCACGACGGCGCCCTGCTTGAGGAAGGCGTCGGCCACATAGACCGACTGGTCGACCAGTCCGCCCGGATTGTTGCGCAGGTCGAGGATTATGCCCTTGGGGGCTTCGCCGTCGCGCTGCTCGTATATGTCCTTGATGGCCTTTTCGATGCCGACAAAGGCCTGTTCGGAGAAGCGGCTGAGGCGCAGCACGGCGACGTCGCCCTCGCCTTCGGTCTCGCCGCCCTCCATGGTCCAGCGCACGGCGCGCATGGCGATGGTGGCGCGAGTCAGCTCGAAATCGAGCGGCTGGTCCACGCCTTCGCGATACACCGTGACCTTGATCGAGGTGCCGATCGGGCCGCGCATCTTGGCCACGGCCTCGTCCAGGGTCAGGCCCTGCACCTGCACGCCGTCGAGTTCGATGATGAGGTCATTGGCCATGATGCCGGCGCGGGCGGCCGGAGTGTCGTCGATAGGCGACACGACCTTGATAACGCCTTCTTCCATGGTGACTTCGATGCCCAGCCCGCCGAATTCGCCCGAAGTGTCTTCGCGCATGTCGTCGTAGTCGGCCGGCGGCAGGTAGCCCGAATGCGGATCGAGCGAGGTCAGCATGCCCTGGATGGCGGCGCGGATCAGCTCCTTCTCGTCGGGCGGATCGACATATTCGGCGCGGATGCGGTCGAAGATTTCGCCGAAGAGATTGAGGTCGGCATAGATTTCGAGCGGGTCGCGCGGCGCTGCGGCATTCTCCTCCGGCGTGGGCTCGGGCTCTTCACCGCTGGGAGCCGGCTCGGCCGGTGGAGCCTGGTCCTCGACAGGGGCTGGCGCCGGCTCTTCCTGGGCGATCAGCAGGCCGGCAGGCAGCGACAGCGCCAGAACGATGGCAGCAACGCGAAGGGGGGTCAGGCGCATGCGGTTTTATCCACTTTGTGTCGGGTTGGCCCACCATCCGGTTGGATCGACAGGCTCGTTGTTTTTTCGCAGTTCAATATAAAGGGTCGGCTGGGCGGCGCCAGCATTGGTGGTTACCGAGCGCCCAATTGTGCGTGATCCCATGGTGCCGAGCGGCATGCCCATCTGCACGAACTGGCCGATATCGACGGTCACGGTTTCGAGACCCGCAAGCAGCGCGGTATAGGTCTGGCCCGTATTGAGAATGACGATCTGGCCGTAATTGAGGTAAGGGCCCTTATAAAGCACCCAGCCATCGGCCGGGGCAACCACCTGCGCCTCGGCGCGGGTCACGACCGATATGCCGTGATTGATGCCGCCAAAGCCATCGCTGGCGCCATAATCGAGCACGGTGACGCCATTGGCTGGCATGGTCAGGTAGCCGCGGGCGGCGGCGAAGGGAATGGCGGGCTCGGTACGGGCGGAATTGGCCAGGGCCACGCGGACTTCCTCTGCCGTGAGTACCGGCGCATCCGGATCGGCGGCCGGGCCGGTGGATACGGCGCCGGCGCGTTCCGAGAGGCTCCCGATCAATTCCTGCAGCGTGGTCGCGCGCGCAGCAAGCGCCACCGCCTCGGCCTCCTCGGCGGCCAGTTCCTCGGTGCGCATCTCGATGCCCTGCTTGCGGGCCGCAATCAACGTGGCGATGCGCAGCCGCTCTTCCTCCAGCACGGCGTAATTGGCTTTGAGCGTGGCCTCCTCGGCCAGGGCCTGGAGCTTGATGTCGGTCAGTGCCTTGAGGTCTGCCGTCACCGCATCGGCCTTGGCGCGCAGTTGCGGCACGATGGCGGTGATGAGAATGGCGCTGCGGGCCGAGCCCAGCGCATCGTCGGGGTCGACGATCAGGGCGGGGGGCGGGTTGAGGCTGATGCGTTCGAGCGCCGCCAAGACATTGGCGATTTCGGCATTGGAGCCATCGAGCCGGCCGCGTACCTCCAGCTCGGACACGATAAGGTCCGACAGGCGCTGCTCGACATCGGCAACTTCGATTTCGGCCAGGCTGACCCGCTGGGCTGCAGCGATCAGGGCCGCATTCTGCCGTGTGCGATCGCCCTCCATTTCGGCTATCTCGGCCTTGAGTTCATCGATCCGCTCCTGGCTGAGCGTCAGCGAAGCTTCGATTTCCTCGAGATCGGCGGGGGTGGGCACGGCCGGCCCGCTCGGTTCGGCCGGCGCAGCACCCGCTTCCGTTGCGACCGGGGCCTCGCCCGTGGGCGTCGCAGAGGCAGGTGTCTCGGCCGTTGGCGCGGGTTGTTCGGCGGCAGGTGCTGGCGTTTCCGTCTGGGCCAGCAGGGGCGGCAGGGTCGTCAGGCCTGCCAGCAGCGCGCCGGCCAGCACCATACCCAGTCTCTTGCCCGGCCCGCGCGCCATGACGTCTCCCAGCAGGGCGCAGGCGCCCGAATCAATCGGGCAACAATACCAAGCCGCCCGCAAACCGCAGGTTAACGTTGTTTAACCATGCCGTGATTGCTCAAGTTCAGTCGCCGCGGTGATACGGATGTCCGCTGAGGATTGTCGTGGTGCGGTAGAGCTGCTCGGCCAGCATGATGCGGACCAGTTGGTGTGGCCAGACCATGGGTGAAAAGCTCAGCATCAGATCGGCCGATTGCACGAAGGCGGGGTCGAGCCCGTCGGCGCCGCCGATGACGAAACTCACGGCCGGCCGGCCATCGTCGCGCCAGCGGCCGATCTGGTGGGCGAGGGCTTCCGAGGTAATGGATTTGCCGCGCTCGTCGAGCGCCACCACGATGCCATCGGGCAGGACGGCGCGCAGGGCCTTGGCCTCATCGGCCTTTCGGCTGGCCGGCGACGAAGCGCGGGATTCGGGGAGTTCGATAACGTCGAATCCGGCCAGGGCCAGCGGCTTGCCGCCGCCCGTGGCGCGATCGAGATAGCGGGCGACCAGCTCCCGCTCCGGCCCGGCCTTCATCCGGCCGATGGCCGCAACGGTTATCCGCATGCGCGTGGGTTAGTGGGCGTCGGCGGCGAAGTCCGCCTGCCACATCTTCTCGATATTGTAGAATTCGCGCACTTCGGGCCGGAAGATATGGACGATCACGTCCCCGGCATCGACCAGGACCCAGTCGCAATGGGGCAGGCCTTCAACGCGCGGTTTGCCGTAGCCGGCGTCGCGCAGGGCGGTGACCATCTGGTCAGCCACGGCGCCGACATGGCGCTGCGAGCGACCGGAGGCCACGACCATATGGTCGGCCAGCGAGGACTTGCCGGTAATGTCCACGGCAACGATCTCCTCGGCCTTGGCATCGTCAAGGCAATCAAGGATCACATCGATCATGGGGCGTTCCGGGGCCGCGACGGGCGCTTCGGACTTGGTGACGGTGTTCTCGGGCAGCGCGGCCATCAGCAATGGCCTTCCGCCCATGCCAGTGCATGGGTCATGCGTGGGGTCAGCATCCTTGGTTGTTGATCGGAATGTTGCAGGCGTTTGGCAAACGGCAAGCAGTCAGTTCCTGTTCCGGTGACAAAAATCACACGCTTCAATATGCGCTTTGCGTGACAGTTTCGCAAGATTGGGGCTTCACTTTGACTTAACGTGTTGCCGGCCTGCCCGTATCGCCGAGGAGGAGAGCGGCGATTGCCGCCCATGCAGGTAGACCCAGGCCGGTGGCGGGAGCGCGGCCAGGCGCGGCGCGTCCTCCTCGTCGAGACGCCAGCGCGCGAGGTAGCTTGCGGCCATCGAGACCGGCGCGCGGCGGCTCGAGCCGGGGCGCACATAGACGGCTATGGGCACCATGGCGGCAATCTCCTGCCAGCGTTCCCAGCGGTTGAAATCCACCAGGTTGTCGGCGCCCATGATCCAGACGAAGCGCCGGTCAGGCAGCGTCTTGGTCAGGAAGCGGATGGTCTGCCAGGAATAGGTGAAGCCATGCGCTGCTTCGAAGCCTGTCACCCTTACCTTCGGATTATCGAGCAGGCGACGAGCGGCCAGTACACGATCGGCCAATGGCGCCAGGTCGTTATGGTTCTTGAGCGGATTGCCCGGTGTCACAAGCACCCAGAGCGCATCGAGCTCCAGCCGACGCAGGGTTTCCTCGACGACGAGGCGATGCCCGTCATGGATGGGGTTGAAGCTGCCGCCGAAGAGGCCAATGCGCATGTGGCTGCCGGATGGAGGCAGTTCGGTAATTCCGGGGATGCGGGTGGGATGGCGCAGGGTCAAAAGGGATCAGGGTCTCGTCTGGCCGTTGCCACGGATGCGGTATTTGAAGCTGGTGAGCTGTTCGACGCCGACCGGGCCGCGCGCATGCATCTTGCCGGTGGCGATGCCGATTTCGCCGCCAAAGCCGAATTCGCCGCCGTCGGCAAACTGGGTCGAGGCGTTGTGCAGCAGGATGGCCGAGTCGATTTCGTTGAAGAATTTCTCGACGGCAACCGGATCCTCGGCGATGATCGCCTCGGTGTGGTGGCTCGAGTAATGCTCGATATGGGCGATGGCCGCCTCGACGCTGTCGACCACTTTCACCGAAATGATGGCGTCCTCATATTCAGTTTTCCAGTCTTCCTCGGTGGCCGGCTTGGCCTCCGGGATCAGCGCCATGACCTGCGCATCGCCGCGGATTTCGCAGCCCTTGGCCACCAGCGCATCGATGATGGGCTTGAGATGGGTCTGCACCGCATCCTTGTGGACCAGCAGCGTCTCGGCGGCGCCGCAAATGCCGGTGCGGCGCATCTTGGCGTTGAGGGTGACGCTGACGGCCTTGTCGAGATCGGCGCTACTGTCGACATAGACATGCACCAGCCCTTCGAGATGGGCGAAGACCGGCACGCGCGCCTCGTCCTGCACGCGGGCGACGAGGGTCTTGCCACCGCGCGGCACGATGACGTCGATATTGCCATTGAGGCCCTTGAGCATTTCGCCCACGGCAGCGCGGTCGGTGGTGGGCACGAGCTGCAGGCATTCCACCGGCAAGCCAGCGGCATGCAGCCCGTCGAGCATGCAGTCGACGATCGCTTGGCTCGAATGGAAGCTGTCGCTGCCGCCGCGCAGGATCACAGCATTGCCCGATTTGATGCAGAGCGCGCCGGCATCGGCCGTCACATTGGGGCGGCTTTCGAAGATCACGCCGATGACGCCGAGCGGCGTGCGGACGCGCTCGATATGAAGGCCATTGGGCCGGTCCCATTCGGCAATGGTTGCGCCGACGGGGTCGGGCAGGTCGGCAATGGTCTTCACCGCCTCGATGATGCCATCGATGCGGGCATCGGTCAGCAGCAGGCGATCGAGAAAGGCCTTGGAAATGCCCTTGGCTTCCGCCGCTGCCATGTCCTTGGCATTGGCGGCGAGGATGGTCTTGCGATGGGCATTGATGGCCCCGGCGGCAACCATCAGCGCGCGTTGCTTCTGCTCGGACGTCGCAATGGCCAGTGCCTTGGCGCCAATGCGGGCGTTGCGGCCGATTTCGGCCATGACGTCCGCGACGGATGTTTCAGCTTCAAGCGCGCTCATTGCTGTCCTCCTTGGCGCCGGTCAGCACCAGGTTATCACGATGCACCATGGCGCCCCGATTGCCCGAACCGAGCAGTTCGATGACCGCATCGCTGCGCTTGCCGATGACCAGCAGCGCATCTTCGCTGTCGAAGCCGGCCAGGCCCCGGGCGATTTCCACGCCATCGGGGTTGAGCACGGAAATAGTATCACCGCGCTCGAAATTGCCGGTCACCCTGGTGACGCCGATGGGCAGCAGCGACTTGCCGGTCAGCAGCGCCCGCGCGGCGCCGGCATCGACGGTCAGCGTGCCGGAAACGGCCAGCGTACCCATGATCCACCGCTTGCGCGCCTGTGCCCGGCTCTCGGCGGGATGGAACAATGTGTGGCGCGTGCCTTCGGTCAATGCCTTGAGCGGATGGTTCTCGGTCCCCTTGGCGATGATCATGGCCGTGCCGGCTTGCGTGGCGATCTTGCCGGCCTCGACCTTGGTGGTCATGCCGCCGCGCGACAGGTGGCTGGCCGCGCCGCCCGCCATGGCCTCGATGGCCGGGGTGATGGCCTTGACCACGGGCAGGTGCTCGGCATTGGGGTTCTTGGCCGGCGGAGCGGTATAGAGCCCGTCCACATCGGACAGCAACACCAGGCAATCGGCCTCGATCATGGTCGCGACGCGGGCCGAAAGGCGGTCATTGTCGCCATAGCGGATTTCGGCGGTGGCGACGCTGTCATTCTCGTTAATGATCGGAATGGCCCCCAGACCCAGGAGCGTCGCAATCGTGGTGCGGGCGTTCAGGTAATAGCGCCGCTCCTCGGTGATATTGGGCGTGATGAGGATCTGGCCCGTCACGATGCCATGCCGGCCCAGGGCCTCGGCCCACGCCTGGCTCAAGGCGATCTGTCCGGCGCTGGCGGCGGCCTGGCTCTGCTCCAGCGTCAGGGCCACGGCCGAAAGGCCCAGCAGGCCCCGCCCCAGCGCAATGGCGCCGGACGAAACAATGACGACGTCGCGCTTTTCGGCCTTGAGCGCGGCGATATCGGCGGCAAGGTCGGCCAGCCAGGCAGCGCGCAACTTGCCCGCCTTGTCGACGAGCAGGGCGGAGCCGATCTTGATGGTCAGGCGCTTATAGGGCGCAAGGGCATTGGCGCTCATCAGGGGGCCCAGTTCGGCTCGGTCTTGCGGCGCTCGGCTTCCAGCCGTTCCGCCTTTTCAGCGTCAAGCGTTTCGATCACGTCATAAAGCACCTGGTCGACGCCCTTGCCGGTCACGCCCGAGACCAGCAGCACATCCTGCTTGCTGGCTTTCTTCAGCACCTTGACCTTTTCCTTGAGATCGTCCGGGTCGATGGCGTCGATCTTGTTGAGCACGACGATTTCCGGCTTCTCGGCCAGTCGCTCGTCATAGGCGGCGAGTTCGTTGCGAATGGTCTTGTAGGCCAGTTTCACATCGTCCTGCGTGCCGTCGATCAGGTGGATAAGCACACCGCAGCGCTCGACATGGCCCAGGAACCGGTCGCCAATCCCGGCGCCCTCGCTGGCCCCTTCGATCAGGCCTGGAATATCGGCCAGCACGAAATCGCGCTCGCCGATCGAGACGACGCCCAGATTGGGGTGGAGGGTGGTGAAGGGATAGTCGGCGATCTTGGGCTTGGCAGCCGAGACCGCGGCAAGGAAGGTCGACTTGCCGGCATTGGGCAGGCCGACAAGGCCGGCATCGGCAATGAGCTTGAGCCGCAGCCATATCCACTTTTCCGTGCCCTGCTGGCCCGGATTGGCATGACGGGGCGCCTGGTTGGAGCTGGTCTTGAAATGGGCATTGCCGAAGCCGCCATTGCCGCCCGAAAGCAGCACGATGCGCTGGCCCACCTCGGTCATGTCGGCAATCAGGGTTTCGTTGTCGTCCTCGAAAATCTGCGTGCCGACGGGTACGCGTAGCACCACGTCGGCCCCGTCGGCGCCGGTGCGTTGCTTGCCCATGCCATGGGTGCCGGTCTTGGCCTTGAAGTGCTGCTGGTAGCGATAGTCGATCAGCGTATTGAGCCCATCGACGCATTCGACCACGACATCGCCTCCGCGGCCACCATTGCCGCCATTGGGGCCGCCGAATTCGACGAATTTCTCGCGCAGGAACGACACCGCGCCGGCACCGCCGTCGCCGGAGCGGACATAGACCTTGGCCTGGTCGAGGAACTTCATTTTTCTCTGGCCTTCCAGCGCTCGCGCGTCAGTTCGGTGTCGATATGCTCCACCTCGGCGCCGCGCGCAAGGCAGAGCAGGCTTGAGCGGCCCGTTTCGGCAAATCCCAGCTTGGTCTGGATGGCGAGCGAGGGCGCATTGAAATGGAACACGCCTGAATAGATCACGTCCGTATCGGTCGTGGAAAACAGCCAGTCGAGGCTGGCCGAAACCGCTTCGCTCATGATGCCCCGGCCCCAGAAAGGGCGCCCCAGCCAGTAGCCGATGATCGGCCCCTTGGGCCCGCGATGAAAGCCGACCTGACCCACCAGCCCCTTGTCGGGCAGGTCGATGGCGAAATTGGTGTCCTCGGGCGGCAGGTTGGGCAGGCGTGTGCGCAGCCAGGCCCGTGCATCGCTCAGATGGTAGGGAAAGGGCACCCGCGCCAGGTTGCCGGCGACCTCGAAATCGTTGAGGTAGCGGGCAATGGCTTCGGCGTCCCCGATCTGCGGCTGGCGCAGGATGAAGCGGGGCGTGCGCAGGGCGGTGTTCATGATCAGAACTCCAGCTGCATCTGCATGACGCGCTGGCCGGCCAAAGTGCCGGCCTTATCGGTGTCTTCGCCGAGCTCGATGAAGCCGACCTTGCGCAACACATTGCGCGAGCCGGTATTGCTCAGCAGGGCACGCGAACGCAGGGCCGTGGCGCCGGCGCTTCTGGCCGCCGCGACGACGGCATGGGCGGCTTCCGTGGCATAGCCATGGCCCCAATAGGGCTCACCCAGCCAGTAGCCGAGCTCAGGCAGCTTGTCGGGGAGGATATGCAACCCCATCGTGCCGATATAGGTGCCCTGCAGCAGGATCGCCCAGGCATGTTCCTCGCTGCCGCGGGCGATATTTTCGACGAAGTCCCGGCCATGGCCCTCATCATAGGGGTGCGGCAGGCGCGACAGGACCGCATGGATGGCCTTGTTGTTGGCCAGCACGGCCATTTCAGGCACATGCGCCAGGCTCGGCGTGGCCAGCACAAGGCGATCCGTCATCAGCGTGGCGGGAAGTCTGCTCTTGATACTGTCCATCTGCGCTCTGCCTGGAATGCGAAAAGGGGAACCGGCGGACCGGTTCCCCTTCAATTTTCGCTTGCTGCGAACATCAGCCGGGGAACAGGTCACCGGCTGGTTCGAAAGACCTGCCGGGTTATTCGGCGGCCTCTGCCGGGGCGACGGAAACGAAGACCTGGCTGTTCGCGCGGGTGCGGAACGTGACCTTGCCGTCGACAAGCGCATAAATGGTGTGGTCCTTGCCCAGGCCGACGCCGGTGCCGGGATGCCACTTGGTGCCGCGCTGGCGGATGATGATGTTGCCGGCCACGACTTCTTCGCCACCGAACTTCTTCACGCCGAGACGACGGCCAGCGGTATCACGACCGTTGCGGGATGAACCGCCTGCTTTCTTGTGTGCCATCTCTAGGGCTCCTTATTCCTTGTCGGCCTTGGGTGCGGCCTTCTTGGCCGGGGCCTTCTTCGCCGGCTTTTCAGCGGCGGCATCTTCGGTCTTGGCGGCAGCGGCCTTCTTGGGCGCAGCAGCCTTGGGCTCGGCCTTCTTGGCGGACGCCTTGGCCGGGGCCTCGGCGGCTTCCGCAGCGGCGGCCTTCGGGGCAGCCTTGGGCGCTGCCTTCTTGGCCGGGGCCTTCTCGGTCACGGTCTCGGTCGACTTGGCGACACCGGCGGCCTTGATGGTCGGCTTGGCGCCGCCGGTCAGGATCTCGGTGATGCGCACGGTCGACAGCAACTGGCGGTGGCCGTTGCGGCGGCGGTAATTGTGGCGACGGTTCTTCTTGAGAATGATGACCGTCTTCTGCTTCCTGGTCTCGAGCAGTTCGGCAGCGACGAGCGCGCCTTCGACAAGCGGAGCGCCGACGGTGTCGCCAACCATCAGCACCTGGTCGAAGGTGACGATGGTGCCGGCTTCGGCATCGAGCTTTTCAATCTTGAGAACGTCGTTGGCGGCAACCTTGTACTGCTTGCCACCGGTCTTGATCACGGCGAAAGTCATAGCTTAACCGGGAGCGTCAAACGCCCGGTCCCATTGTGTCGCGCTCTGTGGCGCCGCAGGAAAGCCAAGAAACCTGCGGTCTTCTTGCAGTCAGCCGGCGATCAAACCGGCAGGCAGCCTCGAACAGCGTTTTCAAACAAAGAAAAGCGCGCCAGCAGGGCCAGCGCACGTTCCGGGGCGCTTATCGGGGCAAATGCCGCTGGAGTCAAGCGTCGAGGCGCCTTCAGCCGCCGTTTGGATACCATTCGCGCAGCCGTATTTCGGTGTGGTCGCCCACCGTTTCCAGTGGCGACAGGTCGCTATCGCCGTAGTGATAGGGATAGACCACTGCAGGCTTGAACGTGTTAATCGCCTCCACCGCCTGGTCGGGCGTCATCGTATAGGGCAGGTTCATCGGCAGGAAGGCCACCGCGATATCGGTCAGGGCCAGCATTTCCTCGGTGGGTTCGGTGTCGCCAGCGATATAGATCTGCTTGTCGCCCAGGGTCAGAACATAGCCATTGTCGCGGCCTTCGGGGTGGTACTGCATACGGTCGGCGGTGGTATTGTGTGCCGGCACGGCTTTGATGGGTAGCCCCACTACCTCACCGGCATCGCCATTCGCCATGGCTGTCGCGTTGGCCTTGAGCGTTTCGGGCAGCATGTCATAAACCGCCGGATTGACAATCAGCGGGGCGTCGCCCGCAATGGCTTCGAGGGTCGGCGCATCATAGTGATCGCCATGTTCGTGGGTGATCAGGATCGCCGTGGGTGCCGGCAGACCTTCATAGCGCGCGGCGCCCCCCACTGGATCGACATAGATCACGGCGCCGCCGTAGCGCAGCACGAGGCTGGCGTGGTCGACTGGATGGACGGTGATATCGCCATCTGCCGTAGCGATGGCATCACCCTGCAATACGGACTCCTGGGCCCGAAGCGGCCCAAAGGTTGCTCCCATCAAAGGCAGCACGGCCATGCCGGCCACGACGTCGCGGCGCTTTACCATCGAAATTCTCCCCTAGCTCGGTTGCGTTCTTCGAACGCAATAGGGGGCAGCGTGGTTCACATTCGGCACGAAATAGTGACGATCAGCGCGGCATCTGCGCCGAAAGGCGCCGGCGCAATGCCGCGGCCGTGCCGGTTTCCCGGCCCAATACCGCAGGCTTGTGCCTTGCAGTCCAGTCGGCCAGCGACCAGACGGGCGCCTCCGCCACAATGGCTGCCACCGGCAGATAGGCATCGGCGATCAGCGGCATGCCGCCGGCAACCACGGTGATGCTTTCGCGGCGATATTCCTCGCCTTCGAACGCATCGAGTACCGCCAGGTCGAGGGCGGACAGGTTTTCGAGCAACAGGCCTGGCGCCGTATCGGCATCGGCCTTCACCAGGGCAGGATAGACCCGGCCGGGATAGGACACCGCACGGTAGGATGGTGCGTGGGCGCGGCGCAGCGCGGCCGTATCGACTGCGCGGGCCAGCACGGCGCCGAGCACATCGGCATCCTGCAGCGTGCCATAGATGAAGAGCATGGGCAGGCCCAAAGCTGAATGAAAGCCCACAAGGGGTGTTGCGGGTCCTTGATTGCTATGCCATAAGCCCGCCCGTGTCGACCAGCCGGCACCCGCCAGGGTGCCCGTTTCGATCTCGCGGAGAGATGGCAGAGTGGTTGAATGCACCGCACTCGAAATGCGGCATAGGGGCAACTCTATCGGGGGTTCGAATCCCTCTCTCTCCGCCAGCTTTCCTGAAAGCTTCAAGGCATTCGGACCGGTGAGC